>NZ_JAQGFU010000033.1:0-34462 GCF_030078455.1 Klebsiella sp. Ech2A
GAGCATCACGTCCGCCAGCACCTGGCTGGCGGGCGGCATCTGCGGCACTACGATCGACTGTTCGGTATGTACGCCTTTTTCATCATAGGTGACGAGGAACAGGCGAATGCCCACCGATGAGAGCCCGGCCAGCGTCACCCTGTGCGCGTCGGCGTTGAGCATCACCAGCAGCGACTGGGTCTGGCCGTTAAAGCTGCCGGTCAGCAGCTGCTGTGAGCTGAGCGTCGGCGAGATACCCGGCGCCGGGAGCGTCACGCGGGTGCCCGGCTCCAGCCATGCCTGCGGGCGGCCCTGCTGCGCCTTCTGCGAATGGCCGCAGCCGGCAAGGGCTAAGGTGGCAATCAGCGCGAGGGCGCGGCCAAATCTGAACGTCATCATCGTCTTTGTTTCCCTTTTTTGCCGGGCATCGCCAGGGGCGATAGCAGGAAGGCGGTGAAAATCCCGCTGACCAGCACGATGCCAAAGCTGGCGATCGCCTGGGTTGAGCTAAATACCAGCATGCCGAGGGTCAGCAGCGTGGTCATCATGGCCAGGGTAACGGCCAGCAGCGAGGTCAGCGGCGTGCCGCGCGGGTTGCTGAAGAACAGCGTGTAGTTGATGCCAATCCCCAGCACCAGCACCAGCGCCAGCAGCGAAAACAGATTGAGCGAGTGGCCGCTGAGGGAGAGCGCCGCGAGGCCGCAGCCTAAGGAGAGTACCGAAGGCACGAGGCTGATAAGCCCTTTACGCCAGCCGAGGCGCAGAACCGCCCCGCAGGCGATGGTGGCCAGGGCGATACCCAGCAGCCCGGTGAGCAAATGGCGATAGAGGGCGAAGAGCTCGTCGAAGGCGCTTTTCCTGTCGACCCACGCCACGCCGCTATATTTTGCGCCGAGGGCCTTCAGCGCCGGGCTTTCATTCACGCCGTCAACCGGCACCAGCACGCCGCTCTCGCCGTTCTGCAGGGTTATCCATAGCAGACGCCAGCCTTCGCTGGCCGGGCTGGCAAGCCAGGCCTCCACGGTGACCGGCATGGGGCTGAGATCCGGATTGATCGCCTGCAGCCCGGCGCTTTGCAGCACGCGGCTCACCGCCGGGGAGGCGGCCTTCAGCAGCGTCAGGTCCTGATGCTGGCGGGCCAGCGAGTTCAGGGGGATCGTCCGGTAGCCGTTAAGCTGCCCCTGCCGCTTCGCCTGTTCCAGCGCCGGCACGAAGGCTTCCAGCCGCTCCAGCGTCTGCTGCGGCGTCCGCCCGTAGACCACGAACCACTTCTGATCGACGCCCTGGCCGGTTAAGGCCGCGATGGTCTTTTCCTGCGCCAGCAGGGGCTGCGGCAGCGCCTGCAGCTGGGAAATATCGTCGTCGACGCGCAGGGTGGCGATCCCCGCCAGCGAGAACAGCGCCAGGGCGACCGGCAGGCCGATGGTGAGCTTTTTATTGCGTCGCCATGCCGCCAGCCAGCGCAGCATCAGGACTATCGCCGGCACCGGGCGCACCGGCAGGCCGCGGGAGAGCAGCGGATGCCAGAAGATGACCGTCAGGCAGGAGGCGCTGAGCCCGGCGGCGGCGAATACCGACATCTGGCGAATGCCGGGGAAGGGCGCGAGCATCATGATCAGATAGGCTACGACCACCGTCAGCAGCGCCAGCAGCAGCGCGTTGCGCACTTTGGCGAGGCTTTGCCACGGCGTGACCTCGCCGCCGTGCACCATCCGCTCGGTCAGGTAGTAGAGCGTGTAGTCGGCGGAAATACCGATAATGCTCATGCTCATCACCAGCGTCATCAGGTGCAGCTCGCCGAACAGCAGCAGCGTGGCGACGGTGCCCGCCAGCGCGCCGATGCCGATGGAGATCAGGCTCAGGAGCAGCGGACGCAGCGAGCGAAAGACCGCGACGATGAGCAGAATAACGCCGAGGATGGTGGCCACGCCGAGGGTTGAAATATCCCGTTTTGCCTGCTGGCTGGCGTAGTCGCTGTAAAATACCGTGCCGCGTGAGAGCAGCTGAGCCTGCGGATAGCGGGCCTTGAGCTCCGTTTGCAGGGCGGAGAGGGTAGTCACAAGGCGATGGGTTTGCTGCATATCAAACGACGAACCTGCCAGCTCGCCGTGCAGCAGATACCACTGTTTGCCCTGCTTATCCTCGGTCACCAGCCAGCCATCCTTCAGCTGCATACGCTGGCCGTTTTTCGCCATCGCCAGCTGCGAGCCGCGCATCAGCATCAGCGGATCATTTTGCAGCTCTTTGCCGCTGACGCCGGAGAAGGCGGAGTAGAGCTGAGAGAGGATCCACTGCGCCTGGGCTTCGCCGCCGTTTTGCAGGCGGGCGCGGGTGGCATCGTCAATCAGTCCGTTGCGGTGCTGCCAGAAAAAAGTGCCCCAGGCCTGCTGGCTGGCGGCATCCATCGGTCCCTTCACCGTCGCCAGCGCGTGGGAGTTCTGCAGCAGCCTGAGCCACTCGCGGGCCACCTCCGGGTCGGCCTGCTTGCCGGGGCTGACCAGCCACACCAGCTGCCGGTCAAGGCGCTGCATAAAGCCCTCATTGAGGCTCGGAGGAACGGCGCCAAGGGCCTGCTTTGGCAGCATCGCCAGCACGCTGCTGTTCATCCGCGACTGCGGCAGCAGCGTCAGCAGCACCCCCAGCATCACCAGGCAGGCGAGTCCCCACAGCAGCGCGAAGCTCCTGCGGTTACCGTGCAGCAAATCGTTGGCGTTCGTCATCGGTCAGTTGCGCTGGCGTAAGTTGATGTTGAGAAAGGGTGATATCGGTGCGGTCGCCCTGCTTATCGTTTAGCTGAATGCGTTCCAGGTAGGCCTGCCCGCTGAGATCGATAGTGGCGAAGATTTTATCCAGCGGCGTGGCTATCGGCGTCAGGCGCAGCGTCCAGCGGCCCGCGCCCGCATCGTTGAATTCAACGCGGAAGTTCTGCTCCAGCACCCGGCGATCGGCCTGGAACAGCGCCCGCAGCAGATGGTTGAACTGGAACATCTGCGGGTTGCTTTCGGCGGTGATGACCTGCGGCGGCTGGCCGTTAATCGCCTGTACCATTCGCCGGTCGTCGAGCAGCAGCTGCATCGGGAACGGCCGGGTTTGATCCCACAGCAGGCCCTTATCGCGGGCGATCAGCATCGTTCCCTGGGATCGCAGCGGCTGCGGCAGATCCTTGATGGTGCGGGTTTGATCGAAGTGGGCGCGGATAACCGGCTGCTCGGTGAAGCGCTGCTGCAGATCGTCGAGCGTCAGCGCGCTGACCAGCGGGCTGATCAGCAGCGCCAGCAGGGGCCAGAGTTTCATGGCGTGACCCCCATGCGTTCAAACAGAATATCCGGGCAGACGAAGCTCATTTCCCGGCTTTTCTCCTCTACCGCGACCTGAATGGTGTAGCCGGTGGTGGTCCGTTTTCCGCTGGCCGCGTCGACGATCTCATAGCCAATGCGCAGCCGGTTCTCATACTCTTCGAGGCGGGCGCGCACGCGAAAGCGCTGTTCAAAGGTCAGCACGTCGCGGTACTTAACGCGGGTGTCGACGACGGGCCACAGGTAGCCGGACTCCTTCATCTGCCGGTAGCCGTAGTTGAACTGATTGAGCAGCGCCTCGCGGGCGATCTCGAAGTAGCGGAAGTAGTTGCCGTGCCACACCACGCCCATCATATCGACGTCGTGAAACGGGACGGTCAGCTCTACTTCGGCAGTAAAACGGGGATCGTTAAGCACCCTTTACTCCTTCTCTTTGGCGTCTGGCAACTGCCAGAAATCGAAAAAATTAAACCAGTCCAGCGGCGAGCGCAGGGCGTAGTGCTCGAGGCGGCTGGCGTAGCGATCGACCGCGTTTTGGATCGCCTCCTCGCGCCCGGCGCGCGGCAGGATCAGCGGGTCGGCGAAGGGTTCACAGTGAATGTGCAGCTTGTCCTGCTGGCGGAGGGCGAAGATGAGCTGTACCGGGCAGCGCAGAACCGATGCCAGAATAAACGGCCCCTGCGGGAACGGCGCGGGCTGGCCCATAAACGGGCTCCAGCAGACGCGCCACGTGCCGCCGCGCTGGGGCGTCACCGCGATGCGGTCGCCGACGATCGCAATCCATTCTCCGCGCTCCAGCTTCTCTTTCAGCAGGATGGCGGTATCCGGACCGATATCGGTTACCGGTATCAGGTTCAGCCCGGCCTGCGGCGCCATCTCCTGCATGATTTGCTTAAAGCGGCGGGCGTTGTCGCTAAACACCAGCGCGTTGATGGTTCTGCTTCCCTGCAGCTGCGCCAGCGCCCGGCAGGCTTCGACGTCGCCAAGATGCGAGGCCAGCAGCAGCTTGCCGCCGGGGGCGCTGCTGTGCAGCGTTTCCTGCGCTCCCGGCGCAAAAACCACATCGCGATCGAAGCGGAGCTCGCCGCGCCAGCCGGCGATTTTATCGAGCATCGCATGGCCAAAGCGCAGAAAGTGGCGATAGCTGTTCAGCGCAGGCAGCGGCTGCTGCCGGACGCTAAGCTGCGCCCGCACGCGGGAGAGCCAGTCCCGGGAGGCCCGGCGGGCGCGGTGCGCGCTGAGCCAGTAGACCGCAACCACCGGATAGAGCAGCAGCGAAAACGCTTTGCGCCCCAGCAGACGCCACACCAGCAGCATCAGGCGCATGCCCCACAGCCCTTTGACCTCCTCCTGCCGCGCCCAGTGTACGGGGGAGCGGCGCAGCAGCAGGGAGGGGATGCGCGGCAGCATGCCGAGGAACAGGCGGGTGTGCATCCAGGAGATGCGGCAGTTGTCCTTAAAGGCGTCAAAGTGAGAGAGCCCGTCCGGCGGATAGGTGACGCGCGTCGGCACAAAATAGCTGGGGTTGCCCTGCCAGTAGAGGCGGACCATCACTTCGGTATCAAAATCCATGCGCTGGCCCAGGGCGACGCGCTGCGCCAGACGCAGCGTTGGCGCTATCGGGTAGACGCGGAACCCGCACATGCTGTCTTTCAGCTGCAGCGATAGCGTTTCGATCCACACCCAGACGTGCGTTATCCAGCGTCCGTACAGGCGCGAACGGGGAATGGAGTCGTCGTAAATCGGCTGGCCGGAAATCAGCGCCGCCGGATGGCTGCGGGCCAGCTCGAGCAGCTGCGGAATATCTTCGATTGCGTGCTGGCCGTCGGCGTCGACCTGCACGGCGTGGCTATAGCCGGCTTCGGCGGCGGCCTGCAGCCCGCGGATCACCGCCACCCCTTTGCCGGCGTTTTCGGCCAGCCGAATCAGCGTCAGGTTTGGCTCCCGCGCCGCCAGCTCGCTCAGCTGGAGACGCGTCTCCTCGCCGCTGCCGTCGTCCACTACGATGCAGGGCAGGCCGAACGGCTGCAGCCGGGCCAGCACGCGCGCCATCATTGCCCCGTGGTTGTAGCAGGGGATCACCACGCAGGGGCGGAAGGTTAGCGACACAGGCGAATCTTCCCGCTGCTGGCGGTATGGCGCGCCTCGCCGTCGTGGCGCTGATAGCTAAAGGTCAGTATCTGGCGCGCTTCCTGCCAGCTCAGGGCCAGCGTGACGGTGGTCTCCGGCAGCAGCGGCGCCTGGAATTTGACGTTCTGAATGCTGTGAAAGCGCCAGCCCGGCGCCAGCAGCGTGGTGGCGTAGTGCATCGCCCAGTCGAGCTGCGCGACGCCGGGCAGCAGCGGCTGGACGGCAAAATGGCCGCCGAACCAGAAGAGGTTAGGGTCGAGGTGCAGGACGATTTCAACCTGCTGCGGCTGTGCCTGATGGCGCTCTATTTCATGGGGTATCATGAAAAAATTCCTGTAGTTGCGCATAGACACGCTTGTTCATACTGTTGACCGGGATGTCGTCAATCACGCGCCAGTAGCGGGGGATCGCCACCGGTTCCAGCGTCGGGCGCAGCGCCTGGCGCCACTGGCGCTCAAGGGTTTTGCCCTCGCGCTGCCAGCGCTGACGGGTCTGCGCATCCAGCACCAGCAGCGCGCCAATCCCCTGGCGATCGCCGCGGGTGACCGGCAGGGCGGCCGCTTCGCGGATCCCCGGCAGGTTCAGGAGCCTGAGCTCTATTTCGCTGAGCGAAATCCGCTTCTCTTCAATTTTGACCACCCGCCCACGCCGTCCGGTGAGGCGAAACTGGCCGTTAGCGGTAAATTCCAGGGTATCGTCGATTAACAGTCCGTCTTCATCGGCGATAAGCGGTGAAAACAGGCGGAAAGTCTTCCCCTGCAGCAGCAGCCTGATGCCGGCAAAGGGCTGCCAGGCCGCCTCTTCCTGACGCCGCGAGCGCCAGGCGATCACGCCGGTTTCGGTGCTGCCGTAAATTTCGTCCGTCCAGACCTTCAGCCAGGCCGCCGCCCGGGCGACGTCTTCCGAAGGAAGCTGGCCGCCGGCGGAGAGAATGAGCTCTACCGGCGGCGGCGTCAGATGGGGATCGAGGCGTTTCAAAAACGCCGGGCTGCTGATAAACGCATAGCGGTGCTGCTGGCTCAGGGCGCTGAGCTGCTCGGCGTAAAAGAGCATCGCCGCGTGGAGCGGCAGGCCGAGGGCCATCGGCAGAAAGATGCGAAAGGTGAGCCCGTAGAGGTGCTGAGGCACCACCGAGGCAACGATGCGGCAGCCCTCAAGGCGGGTAGCGAAGCGCGCGGCCAGCAGCTCGGCCTCGCGGTCGAGATGGGCGATCGGTTTGATAACCCGCTTGGGTTTCCCGGTTGAGCCTGAGGTAAACAGCTCTACGCAGGCGTCGCCGGCGACGCGGCAAAACGCGCCGGGCTCCGCCATCGCGCGCCGCGCGCTGCCGATGACCAGCGAGGGTCCGTGCCAGTCGAGGGGCCTGTCGCTGAGGACGCCGTCAAACAGCGCCCGCTGCTCGTTCAGCAGCGAGCTGCGGCTATGTCCAGGGATCACCGGGATTTTATGCGCGTGCAGCGTTGCCAGCAGCGCGACGAGAAACAGGTAGCTGTCCTCAAAGCACAGCGCCCAGCGTTCGGCATCGTGCCGTTGCAGCCGTTCGACCCACTGCGCCACGTCGTAGCGCAAATGGCCGAGGGTCCAGGTTTGCTCATCCAGCCAGGCGATCGGCGTGTCCGACGGGCGCGAAGCGTCCAGCCAGCGCGCCAGGGAGAGAGGCGCTATCATGACGATTCTCGCTTTATCATCCGCCGGCGCACCAGCCACTCTGCGGCCATCAGCGCGCCGATCAGCAGATAGGCAATCATGCCGTTCCACGCCGTCCATAGCGCCATATCGCCATACAGAGCGGTAAAGAGCGCCATGCTGCCGTTAAGAATAAAGAGGCCGCACCAGATTTGCGTCACCCGACGGGTGTAGCGTACGCCGGCCGCGGAAAGCTGCGGGTCGCGCAGGCGCGCCAGCCGCTCAACAACCGGCATCGCGGACCACAGCGAGCCGCCGAAAACGGCGAGCATAACGGCGTTGACCACCAGCGGATAAAACAGCAGCAGCTGATGCGTTTTGAGCAGGTAGCTGGCGGTACAGAGTGTAATACCCGCCAGCGCCACCAGCCGGGTGACGGCGTGCAGCGGTCCCGCCTGTCGCCGGGCCTGGCGAAAGCGTAACAGCAGAATCAGCGCCATCAAGGGGAGCAGCCAGTGCAGGCTGTTGTGCGCGAGGCCCAGCCAGATTAAAAATGGCCAGGCCAGCAGGAGCAGGCTCGTTAGCAGCTGTATACCCTTAGATGAAGGGGCTTCCGACATGCGGATCAGGCTTCTCGGGACAAGCGTTCAACCGCATCAACCACGTCCTGTACGGTACGCACGGCCTTAAACTCTTCCGGCTTAATTTTCTTGCTGGTCTTCTTTTGCAGATGGACGATCATGTCGACGGCGTCAATGCTGTCCAGCTCGAGGTCTTCGTACAGACGCGCTTCCGGGCGGATCTCCTGCGGGTCGATTTCAAACAGCTTAACCAGAAGCGCCGAGACTTCTGCATAAATATCATGTGATTCAGTCATGGGTGGTGTCTCAGGTACGTTGAGCGTGGATGAACGCGGCCAGGGTCGCGACGGAGTAGAAGTGCTGGCGCATCTCGTCGCTTTCGGCGGAAAGCACCACGCCGTAGCGGTTTTTCACCGCCAGCCCCAGTTCCAGGGCGTCAATGGAGTCGAGGCCGAGACCGTCGCCAAAGAGCGCCGCGTCGGCGTCGATGTCGTCAGCCGACAGCTCTTCCAGATTCAACGTGTTGATGATGAGATTTTTCAGTTCAAGATAGAGCGCTTGCATCATTAATTCCTGAAGTAGGCGTAGTACCTGATTGTAATTGAAGCAAAATATGCCGATTTAGCTGTCTTGCTGCCAGCGACGGTTCTTGTGAGTTTTCGTCGTAAAACTGGGCGATCTGCACCCGATCGCCTACCTCGATGGTAAACAGGGGCCGGGTTGCCGGCGCATCGTACCATTTACTGTTTTTGCCCAGCATATGTTCGCTGCAGCGAATGACCACTACGCGCAAATCGCTGGCGCAGCGCACGGCAATATTGGCGGCGCCGCGCTGAAGGACCATGGGTTCACCCGGCAGGGTGCGGGTTCCCTCCGGGAAAATTAAGATGGTATCGCCCTGCTGCAGGCGCTGCCGGCTGGCGGGCAGCAGGGCGTCGGCCTGATCGTTAATCAAATAGTCCGCCGCGCGGATCACGCCGCTGACGAACGGGTTTTTCAGCAGGGCGCTTTTTACCAGGCAGTCGGTCTCGGGCATGATCGAAGCCAGCATCACGTAGTCGATAAGGCTGGGATGGTTAGCCACCACCAGGCATCCGCGCTCCTGGCGCAGGAGCTCGGCGCCCACGATCCGGTAATCCAGCACCCCGACGGCTTTGACCACCGTTAAGAAGAGGCGAAAGCTGGCCGAGATGCTGCGTCGCGCCAGGCGACGGCGGCGAGATTTATCTCTGACCGCCACCAGCAGCAGGTTAAACCAGACTAAGGACAGCAGCAGCCCGCCAAGGCCGAACAGCGCGAAGCAGACGCCGGTCATCAGCCCGCGCCAGGCGCGATTTATTCGTGACGGAAGGCCGTTCATGAGCGGCTCCACTGCCACTGCAGGCGCTCGCCGGCGATAGTAAAGGCCGGGCTCTCCTGCAGGTAGTGGCGTAAAAACTGCAGGCTCTGCGGCAGCTCCGCCTCTTCGCCCGGCGCGGCGCGCTTCGTCGAACAGCGCCACTCTTCGCCCGCTTCGATAACCAGCGCGAGCGCGTAGGGCCAGGTCGGCATCGTGGGGGGAAGAGAGGGGTGATAAAACTCCGGGAGATGGCCGTCGAAATCGACCATCAGCACGCGCTGATAGCCCGCCTGCAGCAGGCACATCGCTTCGCACAGCCCCTGCTGGAAGGTATCCTGCCCGGCGGAGAGCGAAGAGGAGACGATCGGCCTTTGGGCGGCAATGGTCAGGTTACCGACCGCTGAATTATGCACGGAGAGCGCGAAGTCGGTCGGGGAGAGCGCCTGCTCCGTCGCCAGCGCGTGCAGGATGCGGTAGTTGCGTTCAAGCTCGCCGTGGCGGCTGGTGTACAGCACGGCGTCGATGGGATGGCGGCGCAGCATCGCCAGCCCGCACTCAACGGCCAGCCGACTGCCGGAGCTGAGTCGTCTGGCGGTCATCATCGGTAATTCGCTCAGCTTTGCCTGAGGCGCCGCCGGATCGATGGCGTGCGAAAGCCGTGACCACTGCTGCCACTGCGTCGTTTCGCTTAGTCCTGGGGCTCTGCCCTGCCAGTCAATTATGTTTAGTGCAAATTTCATCAACGCGAGTCCGCGGTAAATCGGTGATTCTGGTAGCGTTTTTTAACGCCACCTTGTTATTTTTCTGCTGGCCTGCCAATACGGTATGACCGACGCCAGGTTATCGGGCGCGCCGCAGCCCGCATTATTTGCCGATCGGTTTCGCGTATTTTCGATATTTTTGCGCATCAGTGCAATTTATTGTGGCAAATCTAAGAGCGCGAGCCGAATATTTTCATCGTTCCGCCCGCGGCCTGACGCGCATTTTCTGCAGCGATCACCACATATCATACAGGGCGCCCTGCGAAGACATAGGATAATGCCGAATCAAATGGCGGTTCGGCATATCCCGCGGGCCTTCAGGCGATTGCCGGCCGGCGTGAGCGGGATGATGCCGATATAGCGCCGGGCGCTATATTCCTCTTTAGGGGTAAGAGAACGACCTGCCCCTAATCACAGCATGCCGGGGCGCGGAGAGCGAACGCTTACAGCGCGCTTCCGGCAGCCAAATTAACCTGGATGTCTTTATCCAAATTATGTACCCAGCGGTTATAGTTTTTATGGATTTCACCGCCGGAGGCCATCAGGTTGAGGCTGCTGACGTAACGAATAGAATAACCGGTCGCGGAATAGTTAATTTGCACTTCAGCAACGTGATCGCGCGCCTGCTGGCGGGCCTTGATAATACCCGGCGCCGTTTCTGACATTATCCACTGGCGCTGTACGCCGGCCCGGAAAATAGCGTTTTTTACCTGAGCATCGGTATGGCCAGCGCTGACCGTTGTCTGAATTTGTTCGATGGGCGCCGTACGGGCGCAGCCTGCCAATGTCCCGATAACGGCAATAGCCGCCAGCCACTTAACAACCTTTTTCATGAACGCTTCCTGTCGAATTATGGGTATATGATGAGATGCCCAGTGCTAAGAATAATTAATATCCGTCTCACCGGGCCGGAATTATGTCTCAGGTAAATATCTCGCACGTTTTCCGTTTTGACGTCAGGCGAGAAGGGTTTTCATCATAAAGCATAGATCGCGAGGTCACCAGCGACAATGCGTAATGATGATGGATTTCAGACGGTTAAAATTTACTTTGAGAGCCTAAAATTCACAAAAATTATACAATCCTCGCTATTCTTCATCATCAAATTAATCAGCCGGCTTATTCAGTCATATCATTCTCATCATTTAATAATAAGCAAATTATTACCCGGCTATATAATGGGGATATTATATCCCCGGCTGCCGGGCGCCGCGGAAATTCTGTTTTATTTCGCCGATTTAAGTCGTGAATAACGTAAATCAATATTCAGTTCTGGTAGCTGTTTTTCAGCGGACGACGTGGTAACGGGGAAAAATCGAGCGGGGCAGATTCGCTGAACCTGAATAGCGCGGCTGGCGGCAAAAAAAATGGCCCCCGGTGGCGACACCGGAGGCCATAACCTCTGACCGCGAGTTACTGAATGGTCAGGGTATTGATGATGTTTTCCGCCGCAGTCTGCGCCTGCTGCTGGTTGTCCGCCGGCAGAGTGATCTGCAGGGTCAGCAGCTTATCATCCACCTTGCCGAGAAGAACCGAAGACCAGGCGGTCTGTCCTTTGGCGGAGATGATGCTGTCCAGCTGCTGCAGCGTGTGGCCTTTGATCTCAACGGATTTATTGGTCACGACCTGCAGCTGCGGATCGCGGCTGCGCTGCTGCTCTTCCAGACGCTGGGCCAGTACGGGCAGCTCTTCAGTGGTGCTGTCGCCCACAATCACGATCACCGCTTTCTGACCTGTGACATCAGAATAGACGTGCATGTTGTTGGCCTGAGTGCCCAGCTTCCCGCTCTGGTCAGTCATCCCTGCGGGCAGGGAGAAGCTCAGCTTGCCGTCCAGCAGGCTCACGGTTTGTCCGCTGGCGTTACTTTCAGCCGCAGCCCCTTCGGTTGGCGCTTTTGAATCGCTATTATCACAGGCCGCAAGGCCCACAACCAGCAGGCCAATACCGACATATTTAACCAAATTGCGCATTGACATCTTCCTTTCGATAAACGGCCATTAACGGCTCATTCGCTTATCTTATCACATCAGTCTGCGAGTACTCTTAACCTGGCTGCAATGCTGACAAATCGGATTTATCCGCCATTTTTTTCAGCAGCATATTCAACAGCATGCCGTACATCGGCAGGAAGAATACGATGCTAATCAGCACCTTGAAGCAGTAGTCGACGATGGCGATTTCTCCCCAGTGGGCCGCCATAAACGGGTCCGGACTGCGCCAGAAGGCGATAAAGAAAAAGGCCAGCGTGTCGCTGACGTTGCCAAACAGCGTCGAGGCGGTGGGCGCCAGCCACCAGCGGCGGTTTTGACGCAGGCGGTTAAAGACGTGGACGTCGAGGATCTGCCCCAGCGCATAGGCCATAAAGCTGGCGACTGCGATACGCGCCACGAACAGGTTGAAGTGCGTCAGTGCGGCAAAGCCCTGCCATTCGCCCATATAAAACAGCGCGGAGACGCCGTAGGAGATCAGCAGCGCCGGGACCATCACCGCGAGGATGATGCGTCGCGCCAGCGGTGCGCCAAAAATGCGTACCGTCAGATCGGTGGCGAGGAAGATAAACGGAAAGCTGAACGCGCCCCAGGTGGTATGGAAACCAAAAATGGAGATCGGTAGCTGCACCAGATAGTTGCTGGAGGTGATCACCAGCAAATGGAATAGCGATAGCCAGACCAGCGCTTTTTTACGCTGTACGGTAGTAAAGGGATTCATATTGTGACCTTTTTATGCCCGTTATCCTTCAGGCTGCAGAGGCGTTGCCGCTTTTCTACAACGTGAATGAGTGGGGGACTGAAATTTGGGGTGAGGGAACCCAATTAAAAACGGCTGCATGATACTGCGTTGAGAGCGTAATGCAACGGTTGTTTTTCGCGCAAACGTTAACCTGGCTTGCGTCGCGTGCAGGTGGGGGTAAACTAGGGCCGTTTTGTAGACGTGAGATGAAAATGAGCGAACTTTTTTCCAGTCCTGACCACACTTTGGACGCACAGGGGCTGCGCTGCCCCGAGCCGGTAATGATGGTGCGCAAGGCCGTGCGTACGATGCCGGTGGGCGAGACGCTGCTGATTATCGCCGACGATCCGGCGACAACCCGCGATATTCCCGGCTTTTGCCGCTTTATGGAGCACGAGCTGGTGGCCCAGGAGATTAGCGCCCTGCCGTACCGCTATTTGATTCGTAAAAACCACTAAGCTCCCCGCTGAGCGCAGCGCCAGCGAGGAGCGCGCCCGCTACTTCTGGCGCAGCAGCCGCAGGGCGTTGACGGTGACCAGCACCGTGGCGCCGGTATCCGCCAGCACCGCCAGCCAAAGTCCGGTCAGGCCGAGCAGCGTGGTTATCAGAAAAATCCCCTTCAGCCCCAGCGCAATCGCAATGTTCTGCCGGATGTTGGCATGGGTGGCGCGAGCCAGCGAAATCATCTGCGCCAGGCCGGTTAAGCGGTTATGGGTTAACGCCGCGTCGGCGGTCTCCAGCGCCACGTCGGTGCCGCTGCCCATCGCAATGCCGATGGTGGCCGCCTTCATGGCCGGCGCGTCGTTGATGCCGTCGCCGACCATCGCCAGCGGCGCTTCGGCGTTGAGCGCCATCACCGCCGTGACCTTATCGGCAGGCAGCAGCCCGGCGCGGAACGCCAGCCCCAGCTCGTCGGCGATGGCCGCCGCCGCGCGCGGGTTATCGCCGGTGAGGATCACCCCCTGCACGCCGAGCTGACGCAGATCGTCAACCGCCTGGCGGGCGTCGTCGCGCAGGGTATCGCGCAGCGCCAGAATGCCGAGCAGGATATCCTCACGCAGCACCAGCACCACCGTTTGGCCGGCGCTCTCCAGCCGCTGGATCTGCTCTTCGTACGCCGCCGCCGCCCCTTTCCCCGCCGCGCAAATCAGCACCCGGCGGCCTGCAACCTCGGCTTCGATGCCGGAACCGGCCAGCGCGCGCTGGGCGCTGGCGGCGGGGATATTCAGCCCCCGCTGCTGCGCTTCGCGGACGATGGCCTGGGCCAGCGGATGGCTGGAGCCTTGCTCCACCGCGGCGGCCAGCGCCAGCAGGTCGTTCTCATCGATGTCGGCGGTGACGATCGCTGCGCTCACGCGCGGCTGGCCGACGGTCAGGGTGCCGGTTTTATCAAAGGCGACCTGGCGAACCTGGCCCAGCTGTTCAAGCGCGGCGCCGCCTTTAATCAGCGCCCCGCGTCGGGCCGCGACCGCCAGCCCGGAGGTGATCGCCGCCGGGGTGGAAATCACCAGCGCGCACGGGCAGCCGATCAGCAGCAGCGTCAGCCCCTTGTAGATCCACGGCAGCCAGGCACCGGCAAAAAGCAGCGGCGGTACGACGGCCACCAGCAGGGCGACGAGCATAATGGCCGGGGTATAAATACGGCTAAAGCGATCGATAAAGCGCTCGATGGGCGCCCGGCGCTCTTCGGCCTCCTCAATCAGCTTCAGAATGCGGTCTATAGCGCTGTCGCCGGGTTCGGAGATAACCTTCAGCTGCACCAGACGGTCGACGCTGGTTGCGCCTGCCGCCACGCGCTGGCCGGCGCTGCGTTCCACCGGGACGGATTCGCCGGTTAACGCGCTCTCATCGAAGCTGGCAAACGGCGTCATCAGCTGACCATCGGCGGGCAGGCGTCCGCCGGCGGCGACCTCAATCAGATCCCCGGGGCGCAGTTCGCGCTGGGCGACGGTTTCCCGCACGCCGTCGCGGATCCGCGTGGCGGTATCGGGCTTGAGGGCCATGAGCGTGCTGACGCCCTGGCGAGCGCGGCTGGCGGCCCAGCCCTCAAGGCGTTCGCCGATCAGGAACAGCAGCAGCACCATCGCGGCTTCGGCGGTGGCGCCGATAAACAGCGCTCCGATGGCGGCGACGCTCATTAGCGTTTCAATGGCAAACCAGCTGCCGCTTCTCATCAAACGCACCGCCTGGCGCGCGACCGGCCACAGGCCAACGAGGGTGGTGGCAACGAAGGCCAGCTCGCCGAAGGGATGATTAAACTGCTCCAGCACCCAGCTCAGCGCCATCATCAGCGCCAGGGTTATCAGCGGCAGATTCTCCCGCAGCCGGGAGGTTTCCTGCTGCGGAGTATCTTCATCGCGCAGGGTATAGCCCGCCGAGCGTACCGCGCTTTCCACCTGCGGACGGATATCGCTCCCGGCGTTCACCAGCAGCTTTTCCGTGGCAAACAGCACCTGTACCTGGCTGACGCCCGGCACCTGGCGTACGGCGTTCTCGACCTTGCGGGCGCAGGCGGCGCAGTCCATGCCGTCGATTAACCAGCTGTAGCGCGCGGTTTCCAGGGTTTCTTCGCGGGCCTGCGCCGCGCAGGAGGAGTCCGTACAGCAGCTGTCAGGCCGTGCGGCAGCGGGTTTTAATTTGAATGACGAGAACTGTGGGACTTTTTTATCCTGAGCTTCTGGAGTCGACATGGGACCCTCCGGGTAATGATAATTTTCTCATTGCCCAGAGGATACACTTTGGAGTCGACTCCAGAGTCAAGCGCTAAATTAGAGATACAGCGCGCGCACGATCAGGAAGTGCCCGGCGAAGTAGAAGGCGGCGGCAATCGCGTTATCGGCGCGGAAACGACGGCGATAGTGGCTGACCAGCCAGACAATATTACCCAGCAGCAGGAAGGCGGCGCCGGTAAAGCCGGAGAGGGCGGTATCGGTCGGGCGCACGAACCACAGCTCGCCCGCCAGCCAGACCATCACCAGCGTCATGCCGATAAAGGTGAATACCGGCAGGCGCATCTCTTCCAGCCGGGTCCAGATAACTGCCAGCAGCAGCGCGCCAACGACCAGCAGCACCAGCGGCAGCGGCCAGAAAAATGACAGCGTCATCTGGCTGGCAAACCAGATGGTATAGAGCAGATGCGAAAGGAAAAAGGCGCCGACGGCGTACATCACCCGCTGGCGCGGCAGCAGCGTCAGCGCGTCGCCGACCAGCGAGGCGCACAGGCCGGCCAGCACCAGATAGCTGATGGCGTTGAACATCGGTGCCTGCCAGGCAAGCAGCAGCAGGAGAATGAGCGTAACGGGTTTAAACAACCAACGTTGCCACGTTGGCCCACGATAGGACGCATCGACGTAAAGCCATGCGGAAAAACAGACAGCAATAAACGACCAAAGCATAGTGAGTCCCTGTATCTGTTATCGCTATACCCGCCGTGTTCAGGCCGCAACCCGAAATGCACAGGGTATAAGTAGTTGTACTGACGGTACTAATGTTCAGTGTAGTGGCTCGGGAGGGTAGATGACAACGTTAATCAAGGCGCGGTATGCTGATTCCTGAGAATTCCTGGGGGTAAGATGAATGAGCAAGATCCCGCTGTTTTTTATTATTGTGGTGGCCATCATTGTGGTGGCGGCATCGGTTCGCTACGTGCAGCAGCGGCGGGAAAGCAGGGACAACGACGCCGCGCCGCTGCTGCAAAGGCAGGTGGTGGTGAGCAACAAGCGGGAAAGAGTGATTAACGATCGCCGCTCGCGCCAGCAAACCGTCGCTCCGGCCGGCAGCGAGATGCGCTATGACGTCAGCTTCAGGCCGCAAACCGGCGGGCTCGAAGTCAGCTTTCGTCTCGAAGAGGCGCAGTATCATGCGCTTAGCGTGGGTGACAGGGGAATGCTGAGCTACAGAGGCTCAAGGTTCGTCGCGTTTACGCCCGCTCCTTGAGCCTGCTGCGTCCGGCTATGCTACGCGCCGTGCGGCGCGGCAGCGAGCCGAGTGCCATCACTTCTTACGCAGCGTGGCCTTGAGCTTTTTCTGCCAGGCAACCAGCTCGAATACGCCGAAGACAAAAATACGCACCTGCTCGAAGCGGCCCAGCGGCGGCGCATCTTTCGGCTGAGTGGCCTTCAGCAGCGTCAGCTGCAGGCCGTGCATCAGGATCATAAAGATAAGCGCAACGTTGACGAAAATGTTCAGCGGCTTAGGGAAAGGCTGAAACAGGTTTAAGAGCAAAAAGGCCCATACGCACAGCATCAGTACCCGGCCCAGATTAATCAGCATTCTTTTCTCCTTGTGCCTCTCGTTGATAGAGGCGGTAGGCGACCTGTCCGGCCACTTTCTCACGATACAGGTGCCAGCCTGCCGGTACCGGCGGTAGCCCATTTTCGACTTCGCTCTCGACGTAGATCAGCGCTTCGTCGGCGAGCCAGCCGTTACTCTCCAGCAGCCGCAGCGTCTCTTCCAGCAGCCCTTTACGAAACGGCGGGTCGACGAACGCTATCTGGTGCGGCGTGCCGGGCTGATTAAGCCAGGTCAGGGTATTGGTGTTGACCACCGTGCCGTTGCTGGCTTTGAGGGTCGCCAGGTTTTTCTGCAGCTGCTGGGCGACGCCGCGCTCCATCTCCAGCAGCGTGGTGCTGCCCGCGTAGCGGGAGAGCGCTTCCAGGCCCAGCGCGCCGCTGCCGGCAAAGCAGTCCAGGCAGCGCGCGTCGACCATAGACGGCGCCAGCCAGTTAAAAAGGGTTTCACGGACCCGGTCGGTGGTCGGGCGCAGGCCCGGGCTCTCCGGCACCGGTAATTTCCGGCCCCGCCACTGTCCGCCGATAATGCGGATCTGGCCGCTGCCTGCGTGGTTTGGTTTCTTCATCTCTCTGCTCAAGTCTCAACTTCCAGCCTGCTATTCTAGCGATCGAAGGCGGATGACGAAACCTTAATCCGGGGGCGGTGATGCGCGTTAAGTTAAGTGATAGACTATCCGACTAATTTCATTATTTTTCAGCTTCCGCGACAGATATGCCGAAGCTGTGCCATGAATAATCAGCGAGGAGTGTAGTCGCAAATGGCGAAAGAGAAAAAACGTGGCTTCTTTTCCTGGCTGGGCTTTGGACAAAAAGAGCAGGCGCAGGAAACAGAAGTTGAACAAAAAGTAGAAGGGCTGCAGGAAGCGGCGGAACAGGCTCCTGCCGAACAGGCGCCGGCTGAGACCGCCGTGGCGCCTGACGCCGAAGCGGAGCACGCCCCGGCGCCGGAGAAAGCGGACCCGGAGGCCTTTGCCGCAGACGTCGTTGAGGTCACCGAACAGGTTGTCGAAAGCGAGCTGCCGCATCCGGTCGCAGAAACCATCGTGGAAGAGGCGGTTCAGCCGACGGCCGCGATAGACGCTGCGCCGACCGTTGACGAAGTGGAAGAAGAACCTGTCGTCGAGACGGCTGTTGTAGCGCCGGAAGCTGCACCGGTCATCGTCGAAGAAACGCCGGTGGAAGAGCCGCTGGTTGAAGAGGTGATTGCCGAGCCGGCGGTCGCCGAAGCGCTTGCTGAACAAGAGCCGGAAGAGACTATCGCCCCGCCGCAGGGCGCCGTCGCGGAAGATGCGCTGATTGAGGACGAGCCCGCGCTGTCCGACGATGAGCTGGAAGCCCAGGCGCTGGCGGCGGAAGCTGAGGAAGAGGTCGAGCCGCAGGAAGCCGCTCAGATCGAGCAGGAGAAGCCGACGAAAGAGGGCTTCTTCGCCCGACTCAAGCGCAGCCTGGTTAAAACGAAACAGAACCTCGGTTCCGGATTTATCAGTCTGTTCCGCGGCAAAAAAATAGATGATGATCTCTTCGACGAGCTGGAAGAGCAGCTGCTGATCGCCGACGTGGGCGTGGAAACGACGCGTAAGATTATTACCCATCTTACCGACGTCGCCAGCCGCAAGCAGCTTCGCGATGCCGAAGCGCTGTATGGCCTGCTGAAAGAGGAGATGGGCGATATTCTGGCTAAGGTTGACCAGCCGCTGAACGTTGAAGGGAAAACGCCGTTTGTTATTCTGATGGTTGGCGTCAACGGCGTGGGTAAAACCACGACCATCGGCAAGCTGGCGCGTCAGTTTGAGCAGCAGGGCAAGTCGGTCATGCTGGCCGCGGGGGATACCTTCCGCGCCGCCGCGGTAGAGCAGCTGCAGGTTTGGGGTCAGCGGAATAATATCCCGGTGATTGCGCAGCATACCGGTGCGGACTCGGCTTCGGTTATTTTCGACGCCATTCAGGCCGCTAAGGCGCGCAACGTTGACGTCCTGATTGCCGATACCGCGGGTCGTCTGCAGAATAAATCGCACCTGATGGAAGAGCTGAAGAAAATTGTCCGCGTGATGAAGAAGCTCGACGAAGATGCCCCGCATGAAGTGATGCTGACAATTGATGCCAGCACCGGGCAGAACGCGATTAGCCAGGCCAAACTGTTCCATGAGGCCGTTGGCCTGACCGGCATCACGCTGACGAAGCTGGACGGTACCGCGAAAGGTGGGGTTATCTTCTCGGTTGCTGACCAGTTCGGTATTCCGATTCGCTATATTGGCGTCGGTGAACGTATTGAGGATCTGCGTCCGTTTAACGCGGGCGACTTTATTGAGGCACTTTTTGCCCGAGAGGATTAATCATGATTCGCTTTGAACAAGTCAGCAAAGCCTATCTCGGTGGGAGACAAGCGCTGCAGGGGGTGAACTTCCACCTGCAGTCGGGCGAGATGGCGTTCCTGACCGGCCACTCCGGCGCGGGGAAAAGTACCCTGCTCAAGCTTATCTGCGGCATCGAGCGGCCGAGCGCCGGCAAAATTTTGTTCGGCGGCCACGATATTAGCCGCCTGAAGAGCCGTGAGGTACCGTTTTTGCGCCGTCAGATCGGCATGATTTTCCAGGACCACCATCTGCTGATGGATCGCACCGTGTTTGATAACGTGGCGATCCCGCTGATTATCGCCGGCGCCAGCGGGGATGATATCCGCCGCCGGGTGTCGGCGGCGCTGGATAAAGTCGGGCTGCTGGACAAAGCGAAAAATCTTCCGATCCAACTCTCCGGCGGTGAGCAGCAGCGCGTGGGCATCGCCCGGGCGGTGGTGAACAAGCCGGCGGTGCTGCTGGCGGATGAACCGACCGGTAACCTCGACGAGGCGCTCTCGGAGGGGATTTTACGACTGTTTGAAGAGTTTAACCGCGTAGGGGTCACGGTTCTGATGGCGACGCACGACCTGGGGCTGATCTCCAGTCGTTCGTACCGCATGCTGACCCTGAGCGACGGGCATATGCACGGAGGCCACTGGGGTGAATAAGCGCGACGCAATAAACCACATTCGCCAGTTTGGCAGCCGATTTGACCGCATCCGCAATGCCGCAGGGGCCGGCGGCGGGCGCAATGCGCCGAAGCGGCCAAAAGCGGCGCCGAATCCTGCTTCTCGTAAAAGCAACGTTTTCAATGAGCAGGTGCGCTACGCCTGGCACGGTGCGGTACAGGATCTGAAAAGCACGCCGCTGGCCACCTTCCTGACCATCATGGTCATCGCCATTTCGCTGACGCTGCCGAGCGTGTGCTACATGGTGTACAAAAACGTTAACAGCGCGGCGTCGCAGTACTATCCATCGCCGCAGATCACCGTCTACCTGGAGAAGACGCTGGACGATGACGCCGCGGCGCGGGTGGTCGGGCAGCTGCAGGCGGAGCAGGGCGTGGAGAAGGTCAACTATCTGTCGCGGGATGAAGCCTTAGGCGAGTTCCGCAACTGGTCCGGCTTTGGCGGCGCGCTGGATATGCTGGAAGAGAATCCGCTGCCGGCGGTGGCGATTGTCGTGCCGAAGCTGGATTTCCAGGGGACCGACTCGCTCAACACCCTGCGCGATCGGATTAAGCATATTCAGGGCATCGATGAAGTCCGCATGGATGACAGCTGGTTTGCGCGCCTCTCTTCGCTGACCGGGCTGGTTGGCCGCGTCTCGGCGCTGATCGGCGTGCTGATGGTGGCCGCCGTGTTCCTGGTGATCGGCAACAGCGTGCGCCTGAGCATCTTTGCCCGCCGCGATACCATCAACGTGCAGAAGCTGATTGGCGCAACGGACGGTTTTATCCTGCGTCCGTTCCTCTACGGCGGCGCGCTGCTGGGCTTCTGCGGCGCGTTTTTATCGCTGATCCTGTCGGAGATTATGGTGATGCGCCTGTCATCGGCGGTCACGGAAGTGGCGAAGGTATTCGGGACTCAGTTTGAGCTCAGCGGCCTCGGCTTCGACGAGTGTCTGCTGATGCTGATCGTCTGCTCGATGATCGGCTGGGTCGCGGCCTGGCTGGCGACGGTGCAACATTTACGTCACTTTACTCCCGATTAAAAATTTTCTGGTATAATCTTTCCCTGCACTGACTGAATGTCTCTCTGCAGGGAAAGAGTCCCTGTCGTCTCTTCCCTACGCTTCATCTCCATGTCACATTTTGTGCGTAATGTATTCACACCGTTGCATGGAACTTGTGGATAAAATCACTGTCTGATACTAATGTGGGTGATATTCTCGTTGCTCATAAACGCTGGCATGATTGTTGCCCGGCTGTCTAAGCGGGAACTGTCGCGCCAGACGATATCGATTGAGAGGATTTGAATGACCAAAGATATGCAAACTTTAGCCTTAGCCCCCGTTGGTAACCTGGAATCCTACATCCGGGCTGCGAACACATGGCCGATGTTATCGGCCGATGAAGAGCGGGAGCTTGCTGAAAAGCTGCATTACCAGGGCGATCTGGAAGCAGCGAAAAGGCTGATCCTGTCTCACCTGCGCTTTGTTGTTCATATTGCTCGTAACTACTCGGGCTATGGCCTGCCGCAGGCGGACCTGATTCAGGAAGGCAACATTGGCCTGATGAAAGCCGTGCGCCGTTTTAATCCGGAAGTCGGAGTGCGCCTGGTCTCCTTTGCCGTGCACTGGATTAAGGCCGAAATTCACGAATACGTTCTGCGTAACTGGCGTATTGTGAAGGTCGCGACCACCAAAGCCCAGCGTAAGCTGTTCTTTAACCTGCGTAAAACCAAGCAGCGTCTGGGCTGGTTTAACCAGGATGAAGTCGAAATGGTTGCCCGCGAGCTGGGCGTATCGAGCAAAGACGTGCGCGAGATGGAATCGCGTATGGCGGCGCAGGATATGACCTTCGACATGTCGTCGGACGACGAGTCCGATAGCCAGCCGATGGCTCCGGTGCTCTATCTGCAGGATAAAACGTCTAACTTTGCCGACGGCATTGAAGATGATAACTGGGAAGAGCAGGCGGCAAACAAGCTGACCGACGCGATGCAGGGCCTCGACGAGCGTAGCCAGGATATCATCCGCGCCCGCTGGCTGGACGAAGACAACAAGTCCACGCTGCAGGAGCTGGCGGATCGCTACGGCGTTTCGGCTGAGCGCGTGCGCCAGCTTGAAAAGAACGCCATGAAGAAACTGCGTACCGCTATCGAAGCGTAAGCCCGTTCCCGGTATTAAAAGAAGCCCCCACTGTCTCAGCGGGGGCTTTTTGTTTTTTATCCCTCCAGGCTTCAACCATATTAATTTCTTCTTCCGCTGGGCTTGAATGCCGGGCAGGCGCTATTGTTTTTAGACAGGCATGACTGACTAAATTCATATAGGGAGAAGGCAGAGGTGAAAAATAACGATCTTAATCAGCGTCGCCAGCAGGCGACGCCGCGCGGCGTGGGCGTCATGTGCGACTTCTACGCGCAAAAGGCCGAGAACGCGACGCTGTGGGATATCGAAGGCCGGGAGTTTATCGATTTTGCGGCGGGGATTGCGGTGCTCAACACCGGGCATCGACACCCCAAAGTTGTCGCCGCGGTGGCCTCGCAGCTGGAGGCTTTTACCCATACGGCCTATCAGATTGTCCCCTACGCCAGCTACGTCACGCTGGCCGAACGCATTAACGCTTTGGTGCCGGTCTCCGGCGCCGTCAAAACGGCCTTCTTCTCCACCGGCGCGGAAGCGGTAGAGAATGCGGTCAAAATTGCCCGCGCCTGGACCCGTCGTCCGGGAATCATCACCTTTGGCGGCGCTTTCCACGGCCGAACCTACATGACGATGGCGCTGACCGGCAAGGTGGCTCCCTATAAAATCGGCTTCGGCCCGTTCCCGGGCTCCGTTTTCCACGCTCAGTATCCCAATGCGCTGCACGGCGTCAGCAGCGAAGAGGCGATAAAAAGCCTCGAGCGCCTCTTTAAGGCCGATATCGCAGCGGACCAGGTGGCGGCAATCGTCATTGAGCCGGTCCAGGGCGAGGGCGGGTTCAACGCAGCGCCTGCCGGGTTTATGCAGGCGCTGCGCGCGCTCTGCGATACCCACGGCATCCTGCTGATTGCGGATGAGGTGCAGTCCGGTTTTGGGCGCACCGGCAAGCTGTTTGCGATGGAACACTATAGCGTGCAGCCCGACCTGATCACGATGGCGAAAAGCCTGGCGGGCGGGATGCCGCTGTCGGCGGTGGCCGGGCGGGCGGAGGTGATGGACGCTCCCGCGCCGGGCGGCCTCGGCGGCACCTACGCCGGTAACCCGCTGGCGATTGCCGCCGCGCACGCGGTGCTGGATGTGATTGCCGAAGAGCAGCTTTGCCAGCGGGCCAATGAGCTTGGCCACCATTTGGTTGAGGTCCTCAACCAGGCCAAAGCGTCGTGCCCGCAGATTGCCGAGGTGCGGGCGCAGGGGTCGATGGTGGCGGTCGAGTTTTTTGATCCGCAAACCGGCGAGCCGTCGAGCGAGTTCACCCAGGCCGTCCAGCGACGCGCGCTGGCTGAAGGGCTGCTGCTGCTGACCTGCGGCGTTTACGGCAACGTCATCCGCTTCCTCTACCCGCTCACCATCCCCGATGCGCAATTCCGCCAGGCGCTGGCGATTATTCAGCGCGCGCTGGCCGCATAGCCCCACATCTCGCCACTCTGCGGAGTGGCGTTCTGCTTCAGTCACATAACTGTTACATAACCTAAAAAAATGTTGTTTCAAATTCTGAAAAATGGGATATGTTCTAGCATAGTGTGCTGCAAAGGCGCGAGCGGCAGACCTTAATCTAGCTATCATATGCTTTTCTTATGTGATTAATTAGAATAATGCGCTAAAAAACAACATCACAACAAATGCAAAAAACCATAATAATGGGGAGCTTCAGGATGAATATGAAGGGTAAAGCGTTACTGGCAGGATGTATCGCCTTGGTAATGAGCAATGCAGCGCTGGCTGAAGATATCAAAATTGCCGTGGTTGGCGCGATGTCTGGCCCGGTGGCGCAGTATGGCGATCAGGAGTTTACCGGCGCTGAGCAGGCGGTTGCCGATATTAACGCGAAGGGCGGTATCAAAGGCAATAAGCTGCAAATCGTAAAATATGATGATGCCTGCGACCCGAAACAGGCGGTAGCGGTGGCTAACAAGGTCGTTAATGACGGCATTAAGTACGTTATCGGCCACTTATGCTCCTCTTCTACTCAGCCGGCGTCCGATATCTATGAAGACGAAGGCATTCTGATGATCACTCCGGCCGCAACGGCGCCGGAGCTGACCGCGCGCGGATATAAAATGATTCTGCGCACCACCGGCCTGGATTCTGACCAGGGCCCGACGGCGGCTAAATACATCATTGATAAGGTGAAACCGAAGCGTATCGCTATCGTTCACGATAAGCAGCAGTACGGTGAAGGTCTGGCGCGCGCGGTGCAGGATGGCCTGAAAAAAGGCGGCGCTAACGTCGTGTTCTTTGACGGCATCACCGCCGGTGAGAAAGATTTCTCTACGCTGGTGGCGCGTCTGAAGAAAGAAAATATCGACTTCGTTTACTACGGCGGCTATCACCCGGAAATGGGGCAGATTCTGCGGCAATCGCGCGCGGCCGGCCTGAAAACGCAGTTTATGGGGCCGGAAGGCGTAGCGAACGTTTCCCTGTCTAACATTGCCGGTCAGTCCGCTGAAGGCATGCTGGTCACCAAGCCGAAGAACTATGACCAGGTTCCGGCGAACAAACCGATCGTTGACGCCATCAAGGCGAAAAAACAGGATCCGAGCGGCGCGTTTGTCTGGACTACCTACGCGGCGATCCAGTCGCTGCAGGCGGGCCTGAACCAGTCTGAAGACCCGGCGGCTATCGCGAAATACCTGAAGGCAAACTCCGTTGATACCGTGATGGGACCGCTGTCATGGGATGCGAAGGGCGACCTGAAAGGCTTCGAGTTCGGCGTGTTTACGTGGCATGCCGATGGCACCGCGACCGACGCCAAATAATTTAACCTTCGCCTTTCACGCTACAGGTGCGTTGGCTGCGCTCTTCAACCCCGGTCACTTACTTATGTAAGCTCCCGGGGATTTCAGAGCTTGCCGCCTGCCTGTAGCGCGAAATTCTCGGTTAAATAAATTGTCAATTTGTAGGCCGGATAAGAGAAAAATCCTGGTTAAATAAACGGTCAATTTACGGCCGGGAAAAGCAGGGGATTATTGGTTAAATGCGGCGTGATTGTGGTCGGAGAAAGCGGTGGTTCTCGGCTAAATAAATGTCATGCTGGACAAACTGAAGTCACCGTCGCCCGGATAAGGCGCGATGCGCCATCATCCGGGGTTTTCCCGCTTCGTTTTTAATGCTTTTGCCAACCGCCGTCCTGGGCGCTGAAGCCCAGAGCCTGCATAAACGCTGACATGACGCGCCGGTCTTCAATACCGGTATCCGCCATCCGCCAGCGACCGATTTCTGGATGTCTTTGCAGCACTTCTTCCACCAGATACTGCCCGACGCCGCGACGGCGGGTGACTTCTCGCACGCACAGCGCGCTCAGCTCGCCCTCTGCGCCGTCTAAGGTCACGCAAACGGCGGCCAGCAGGCGCTCGTTAAAGCGGGCGGCGTAAATAGCGTGGCCTTCATCCATTGGGAGCCCGTCCAGATCGCGTGACGGCCAGATTTTCCCTAAATCGATGCGATCCTGATCGCTGAAGTGCGTTAAACGAATAATGGTCAGTTTCATGCGCGGCAAGTCCAGTCAAAACGGATGCGTCAGTGTACCTAAAATGACTGCCCGGCGGAGCGCTGTTTTTTGCGCATTCATCAGGCGATTCGTTTTCCTGGCGAATGCAGGGTAGCGCAATGCGTTATGGATCGAAAAATAAGCAGAGTTTTAACCTAAAGTGCAGCGTTTTATTCCGCCTTATGTATCGTTATTTTATGCTGAAAACGGGACTTTTTTTGTTTATCTTCGCGTGAATACAGAATATTATCTTTGCTTAATCGCCTGAAAAATAGAGATTTTAATCTGGTTTCCGGCAAAAAACTGCGCTAAACCATTAAAGATCATGGTAAAAGTAGCGTTGTTTAATAAAAGCACAGAATGCTTTTTAACCATAAAAATACAAAATATTTACACCACATTACGAACGGGGTTCTGAAGCATGAAAAGGAACGCGAAAACAATCATTGCGGGATTAGTCGCACTGACCATGTCGCACGCGGTAATCGCCAAAGAGATAAAAGTCGCCGTCGTGGGTGCCATGTCTGGCCCGGTAGCGCAATGGGGCGACATGGAGTTCAACGGCGCGCGTCAGGCAATTAAAGATATCAACGCCCAGGGCGGGATTAAGGGCGATAAGCTGGTCGGCGTGGAGTATGACGACGCCTGCGACCCTAAACAGGCCGTCGCGGTAGCGAACAAAATCGTTAACGAAGGGATTAAATACGTTATCGGCCACCTCTGCTCCTCCTCAACCCAGCCGGCCTCCGATATCTACGAAGATGAAGGCATTCTGATGATCTCTCCGGGGGCCACCAACCCCGAGCTGACCCAGCGCGGCTATCAGTACATCATGCGTACCGCCGGCCTCGACTCCTCCCAGGGGCCGACCGCCGCAAAATATATTCTGGAAACGGTGAAACCGCAGCGTATTGCTATCATTCATGACAAGCAGCAGTACGGTGAAGGGCTGGCGCGTTCGGTCCAGGAGAGCCTGAAAAAAGGCAATGCCAACATCGTCTTTTTCGATGGGATCACCGCCGGTGAGAAAGACTTCTCGGCGCTGCTTTCTCGCCTGCAGAAAGAGAATATTGATTTCGTCTACTACGGCGGCTATTACCCGGAAATGGGCCAGATGCTGCGCCAGGCGCGGGCTAACGGCCTGAAAACCGTCTTTATGGGTCCTGAGGGCGTGGGCAATGCTTCGCTGTCCAATATCGCAGGCGCCGCGGCAGAAGGCATGCTGGTGACAATGCCGAAACGCTATGACCAGGATCCGGCAAACAGCGCTATCGTAGACGCGCTGAAAGCGGAGAAAAAAGATCCGAGCGGGCCGTACGTCTGGATTACCTACGCCGCCGTGCAGTCCTTAGCGCAGGCGATGGACAGAAGCAGCAGCCAGGAGCCGCTGGACTTAATCAAAGATCTGAAAGCTCACGGCGCGAAAACCGTGATTGGGCCGCTGAATTGGGACGAAAAAGGCGATTTGAAGGGATTTGAGTTTGGTGTCTTCCAGTGGCACGCGGATGGGTCATCCTCGGCCGCAAAATAAGACAACCCCTCGTCATGGTTCGAGCCGCAGATGCGTCGACGACGTTTCCGCTCCGGGGCTTCCGGGAAGGGAACGGTTTGCCGTCCGTCCGCCGCTCGAATCGTTGAGAGTGGGATTCAACATCCCGCCTTGCCGGGTTTAGAAAGGTTACCTTATGTCCGAGCAGTTTCTCTACTTTCTGCAGCAGATGTTTAACGGCGTCACGCTGGGCAGTACCTATGCGCTGATCGCCATCGGTTACACGATGGTATACGGCATTATTGGCATGATTAACTTCGCCCACGGCGAGGTGTATATGATAGGGAGCTACGTCTCCTTCATGATCATTGCCGCGCTGATGATGATGGGTATCGACACCAGCTGGCTGCTGGTCGCCGCCGGATTCGTCGGGGCTATCATTATTGCCAGCGCCTATGGCTGGAGTATTGAACGCGTGGCCTATCGGCCGGTGCGCAGCTCCAAGCGCCTGATTGCGCTGATTTCCGCCATCGGGATGTCAATCTTCCTGCAAAACTACGTCAGCCTGACGGAAGGGTCGCGCGACGTGGCGCTGCCGAGCCTGTTTAACGGCCAGTGGACGGTGGGCAGCAGCGAAAACTTCTCCGCCACGATCACCACCATGCAGCTGGTGATTTGGATCGTCACCTTTGTGGCGATGCTGGCGCTGACGCTGTTTATCCGCTATTCGCGCATGGGGCGCGCCTGCCGCGCCTGTGCGGAAGACCTGAAAATGGCCAGCCTGCTGGGGATTAACACCGATCGCGTTATTGCCCTGACCTTTGTTATCGGCGCCGCGATGGCGGCGGTCGCCGGGGTACTGCTCGGTCAGTTCTACGGCGTTATCAACCCCTATATTGGCTTTATGGCCGGGATGAAAGCCTTTACCGCCGCGGTCCTGGGCGGCATCGGCAGTATTCCTGGCGCGATGATCGGCGGCCTGATTTTGGGTATCGCCGAAGCGCTCTCCTCCGCCTATCTCAGCACCGAATATAAAGACGTGGTCTCCTTTGCGCTGCTGATTCTGGTGCTGTTAGTGATGCCTACCGGTATCCTCGGTCGCCCGGAGGTTGAGAAAGTATGAAACCGATGCATATTGCAATGGCGCTGCTCTCCGCGGTGATGTTCTTTATTCTGGCCGGCGTCTTTATGGGCGTGCAGCTGGAGCTGGACGGCACCAAACTGGTGGTGGATACCGCGGCGGATATCCGCTGGCAGTGGATCTTCATCGGCACGGCGGTGGTCTTCCTCTTCCAGCTGATGCGCCCGCTGTTCCAGAAAACCCTGAAAAACGTCTCCGGGCCGAAGTTTATTCTGCCGGCCATCGACGGGTCGACGGTAAAGCAGAAGCTGTTCCTGGTGGCGCTGCTGGTTATCGCCGTCGCGTGGCCGTTTATGGTGTCGCGCGGCACGGTGGATATCGCCACTCTGACCATGATTTACATCATTCTCGGCCTGGGGCTGAACGTGGTGGTGGGGCTGTCCGGCCTGCTGGTGCTGGGCTACGGTGGCTTCTACGCTATCGGCGCCTACACCTTCGCGCTGCTGAACCACTATTACGGCCTCGGCTTCTGGACCTGCCTGCCGCTGGCGGGGCTGGTCTCGGCCGCTGCGGGCTTCCTGCTGGGCTTCCCGGTGCTGCGCCTGCGCGGTGACTATCTGGCGATTGTGACTCTCGGCTTCGGCGAAATTGTGCGTATTTTGCTGCTCAATAACACCGAAGTGACCGGCGGCCCGAACGGCATCAGCCAGATCCCTAAGCCGACGCTGTTTGGCCTCGAGTTTAGCCGCAGCGCCCGCGAAGGCGGATGGGATACCTTCAGCAACTTCTTTGGCGTCAAGTATGACCCCAGCGATCGGGTTATTTTCCTCTACCTGGTGGCGCTGCTGCTGGTGGTCCTCTCGCTGTTCGTGATTAACCGCCTGCTGCGCATGCCGCTGGGCCGCGCGTGGGAAGCGCTGCGTGAAGATGAGATTGCCTGTCGTTCTCTGGGCCTCAATCCGACGCGCATCAAGCTGACCGCCTTTACCATCAGCGCCGCGTTTGCCGGCTTTGCCGGGACGCTGTTTGCCGCCCGCCAGGGCTTCGTTAGCCCGGAATCCTTTACCTTCGCCGAGTCGGCCTTCGTGCTGGCCATCGTCGTGCTGGGCGGGATGGGCTCGCAGTTTGCGGTGATTCTGGCCGCTATTTTACTGGTGGTCTCGCGCGAGCTGATGCGTGATTTCAACGAATACAGCATGCTGATGCTGGGTGGCCTGATGGTACTGATGATGATCTGGCGTCCGCAGGGTCTGCTGCCGATGACGCGCCCGCAGCTGAAGCTGAAAAAAGGTCAGGCTAAAGGAGAGCAGGCATGAGTCAGCCATTATTATCCGTAAGCGGCCTGATGATGCGCTTTGGCGGCCTGCTGGCGGTCAACAACGTGTCGCTGGAGCTGCGTCCGCAGGAAATTGTTTCGCTGATCGGCCCTAACGGCGCCGGGAAGACCACGGTCTTTAACTGCCTCACCGGTTTCTATAAGCCGACCGGCGGTTCGATTATGCTGCGTGACCAGCACCTGGAAGGGCTGCCGGGTCAGCAGATTGCCCGCATGGGCGTCGTGCGTACCTTCCAGCACGTGCGCCTGTTCCGTGAAATGACGGTGATTGAAAACCTGCTGGTAGCGCAGCATCAGCAGCTGAAAACCGGCGTCTTCTCCGGGCTGCTGAAAACGCCGACCTTCCGTCGCGCGCAGAGCGAAGCGCTGGATCGCGCCGCGACCTGGCTCGAGCGTATCGGCCTGCTGGAGCAGGCTAACCGCCAGGCCAGCAACCTTGCCTACGGCGACCAGCGGCGGCTGGAGATCGCCCGCTGCATGGTGACGCAGCCGGAAATTCTGATGCTGGACGAACCGGCGGCGGGCCTGAACCCCAAAGAGACCAAGGAGCTCGACGAGCTGATCGCCGAGCTGCGCAGTCATCACAACACCACCATCCTGCTGATTGAACACGATATGAAGCTGGTGATGGGCATTTCCGATCGCATTTACGTGGTAAACCAGGGCACGCCGCTGGCCAGCGGAACGCCGGAAGAGATCCGCAACAACCCGGACGTGATCCGCGCGTACCTTGGTGAGGCATAAGCATGGAAAAAGTGATGTTATCTTTTGACAACGTAAGCGCCCACTACGGCAAGATCCAGGCGCTGCATAACGTCAGCCTGCATATCAATCAGGGGGAGATTGTGACCCTGATTGGCGCCAACGGCGCGGGTAAAACCACGCTGCTTGGCACCCTGTGCGGCGACCCGCGCGCCAGCAGCGGAAAGGTGGTGTTTGACGGTAAGGATATTACCGACTGGCAGACCGCGAAAATCATGCGCGAAGCGGTGGCGATTGTTCCGGAAGGGCGTCGCGTCTTCTCGCGGATGACGGTCGAAGAGAACCTCGCGATGGGCGGCTTTTTTGCCGACCGTGACCAGTTCCAGACCCGCATTAAGTGGGTATACGAGCTGTTCCCGCGTCTGCTTGAGCGCCGCATTCAGCGCGCGGGCACCATGTCCGGCGGCGAACAGCAGATGCTGGCGATTGGCCGCGCGCTGATGAGCCAGCCGCGCCTGCTGCTGCTGGATGAACCTTCTCTGGGCCTGGCGCCGATTATCATCCAGCAAATTTTCAACACCATCGAACAGCTGCGCGAGCAGGGGATGACCATTTTCCTTGTGGAGCAGAACGCCAACCAGGCGCTGAAGCTTGCCGATCGCGGCTACGTGCTCGAGAACGGCCACGTGGTGCTTGAGGATACCGGCGACGCGCTGCTGGCTAACGAAGCGGTGCGTAGCGCCTATCTGGGAGGGTAATCCACGCCTTTCGCGCTTATTCCCGGCCGCCCGGCCGGGATATCCCTCAGCAAGAACCCCGCCGGCCGGCAATTATCCCCCTGGCGTGTCGCAGCTCCCACTTTCCCGTCTCCGATCTTTCATCGTCTTGCCATCTCCCTGACGTCTTACTATCTTTTTTTTGTAATAAAAGAGTTATTTTTCTGTAATTCGAGCATGTCATGTTACCCCCGCGAACATCAAACGCGTGAAATCGCGCATCTGGAACAACAAGAGAGATAACCGATGATATCGTTACGACATACGGCTTTAGGACTGGCGCTTAGCCTGGCATTTGCCGGCCAGGCCCTCGCAGTAACTACCATCCCGTTCTGGCACTCAATGGAAGGGGAGCTGGGTAAAGAAGTTGATTCTCTGGCGCAGCGTTTCAACGCGGCCAATCCGGATTACAAAATTACGCCGGTCTACAAAGGTAACTACGAGCAGAGCCTGAGCGCCGGTATCGCCGCGTTTCGTACCGGCAACGCCCCGGCGCTGCTGCAGGTTTATGAAGTCGGCACCGCGACGATGATGGCGTCAAAAGCCATCAAGCCGGTGTATCAGGTCTTCACCGATGCGGGCATTAAGTTTGATGAATCGCAGTTCGTGCCGACCGTTTCCGGCTACTACACCGACTCTAAAACTGGCCACCTTCTCTCCCAGCCTTTTAACAGCTCCACCCCGGTGCTGTACTACAACAAAGACGCCTTCAAAAAAGCCGGCTTAGATCCGGAGCAGCCGCCGAAAACCTGGCAGGATCTGGCCGCCTATACCGCGAAGCTGAAGGCCGCCGGAATGAAGTGCGGCTACGCCAGCGGCTGGCAGGGCTGGATTCAGATTGAGAACTTCAGCGCCTGGCACGGCCTGCCGGTCGCCACCAAAAATAACGGCTTCGACGGTACCGATGCGGTTCTGGAGTTCAACAAGCCGGAGCAGGTGAAGCATATCGCCATGCTGGAAGCGATGAACAAGAAGGGCGACTTCAGCTACTTCGGGCGTAAAGATGAGTCCACCGAGAAGTTCTATAACGGTGACTGCGCGATTACCACCGCCTCCTCCGGTTCGCTTGCCGATATCCGCCAGTACGCCAAATTCAACTATGGCGTCGGGATGATGCCGTACGATGCCGACGTTAAGGGCGCGCCGCAGAACGCTATTATCGGCGGGGCGAGCCTGTGGGTGATGCAGGGTAAAGATAAAGAGACCTACACCGGGGTGGCGAAATTCCTCGAGTTCCTCACAAAACCGGAAATCGCTGCGGAATGGCACCAGAAAACCGGCTATCTGCCGATCACTACCGCCGCCTACGATCTGACCCGTCAGCAGGGCTTCTATGATAAGAACCCCGGCGCCGATATCGCCACTCGTCAGATGCTGAACAAGCCGCCGCTGCCGTTCACCAAAGGCCTGCGCCTGGGCAATATGCCGCAGATCCGCACCGTGGTGGACGAGGAGCTGGAAAGCGTTTGGACCGGCAAGAAAACCCCGCAGCAGGCGCTGGATTCAGCGGTTGAGCGCGGTAACCAGCTGCTGCGTCGCTTCGAGCAGTCGACTAAGTCGTAACGTATTGATGCCGATTGATTCAGGGCAGTAGGTCGAACGGAGGTTCCCCGGTAGCGCCGCGCTCGCCGGGGGACATCCGCCTTTGACGATCGCCGGTAGCAGTGAATCGGTAGGCATCATCGAGCAAAAGAGTAACCTCATGTCATCAACCCGTCCGGTATTCCGCTCGCGCTGGCTGCCCTATCTGCTGGTTGCGCCGCAGCTGATTATCACCATTATTTTCTTTATCTGGCCCGCGGGCGAGGCTCTGTGGTATTCGCTGCAAAGCGTCGACCCGTTTGGCCTCTCCAGCCAGTTCGTCGGTATGGATAACTTCGTTACCCTGTTCCACGACCCGTACTATCTGGACTCATTCTGGACCACCATCAAGTTCAGCTCGATGGTGACGTTGAGCGGCCTGATCGTCTCGCTGTTCTTCGCCGCGCTGGTCGACTACGTGGTGCGCGGCAGCCGCTTCTATCAAACGCTGATGCTGCTGCCCTATGCCGTCGCGCCCGCGGTTGCCGCGGTGCTGTGGATTTTCCTCTTTAACCCGGGACGCGGGCTGATTACCCATTTCCTCGCCGAGATGGGCTACGACTGGAACCATGCGCAGAACAGCGGCCAGGCGATGTTCCTCGTGGTGTTTGCGTCGGTATGGAAGCAGATTAGCTACAACTTCCTGTTCTTCTTCGCCGCGCTGCAGTCGATCCCGCGCTCGCTGGTGGAGGCCGCGGCGATTGACGGGGCCGGCCCGATCCGCCGCTTCTTCAAGCTGGCGCTGCCGCTGATTGCGCCGGTGAGCTTCTTCCTGCTGGTCGTCAACCTGGTTTACGCCTTCTTCGATACCTTCCCGGTTATCGATGCCGCCACCGCCGGCGGGCCGGTCCAGGCGACGACGACGCTGATTTATAAGATCTATCGTGAAGGCTTTGCCGGGCTCGATCTCTCCGCTTCCGCCGCGCAGTCGGTGGTGCTGATGATGCTGGTGATTGTGCTGACGGTGGTTCAGTTCCGCTATGTTGAACGTAAGGTGCGCTACCAATGATTGAGAACCGTCCCGGGCTGACGATTTTCAGCCACACCATGCTGATTGCGGGAATTGCCGTCATTCTGTTCCCGCTGTACGTCGCCTTCGTCGCGGCCACGCTGGACAACAAGGCGGTCTTTGAGACGCCGATGACGCTGATCCCCGGCGGCCACCTTCTGGAAAATATGGCTACCATCTGGCAGCAGGGCGTGGGGGCCAACAGCGCGCCGTTCTGGCTGATGATGCTCAACAGCTTCATCATGGCGTTCAGCATTACGGTGGGCAAAATCGTGGTGTCGATGCTGTCGGCGTTCGCCATCGTCTGGTTCCGCTTCCCGCTACGTAACCTGTTCTTCTGGATGATCTTTATTACCCTGATGCTGCCGGTTGAGGTGCGAATTTTCCCGACGGTAGAGGTGATTGCCAACCTGAAGATGCTCGATAGCTACGCCGGCCTGACGCTGCCGCTGATGGCCTCGGCAACCGCCACCTTCCTGTTCCGCCAGTTCTTTATGACCCTGCCGGATGAGCTGATTGAAGCGGCGCGCATCGACGGCGCCTCGCCGATGCGCTTTTTCCGCGACATCGTGCTGCCGCTGTCGAAAACCAATCTCGCGGCGCTGTTCGTTATCACCTTTATCTACGGCTGGAACCAGTACCTGTGGCCGCTGCTGATTATTCAGGACGTCAATCTCGGCACCGCGGTGGCGGGTATCAAAGGCATGATCGCCACCGGCGAAGGTACCACGCAGTGGAATCAGGTGATGGCGGCAATGCTGCTGACGCTGATTCCCCCGGTTGTTATCGTTTTAGCCATGCAGCGCGCGTTTGTGCGCGGTTTAGTGGACAGTGAGAAGTAGTCCGGGGCCATTTCCCTCCGGTACCGGGCGACTCGCGTCTTATTTGGGCCCACCAAACTGCGACGCTTGCGCCTTGCCCCGAGCAAAAATAGCCGCCAGCGACGTTCATGAACAATCAAGGGATACAACCTTTTATGGCAGGTTTGAAACTACAGGCAGTAACCAAAAGCTGGGATGGCAAAACCCAGGTGATTCAGCCGCTGAACCTCGACGTGGGGGACGG
>NZ_JAQGFU010000340.1:0-2673 GCF_030078455.1 Klebsiella sp. Ech2A
GCCGGCCGATAGAATCCCGGCAGGTTGGCGACAAAAGAGGGGCCAACCTGCAGCCAGCGGGGCTCGCCGGCGAAGTAAGATCCCGGCAGGGTAGCCTTAAGCCACCAGGCCTTGCGCGAGTAGCCAAAGGAGGGGATTTTGTGCAGCGGCTGCAGGTCACTCTCCGGCAGCGAAGCGAAGGTATCCACCGTCATCCGGCCGTCGGCGTCGGCAAACCAGAATACCGGAATATCAATTCCCAACTGCCGGGACTCAGCATGGGCCGGCGCCAGGGTCTGGAGATAGCTCAATACGCCGCAGCAGACTAAAAAAAGGCACCTGAACCAGCCTACCGGCTTAGCCGTAGCAAAAATAGCGCACACGCGATTCAATCACGCCCCCTTGCGGCATTATTAACGGTATTTTAAATAGCGCGACAGTGAATAACCGGCAGCGTAAATCCGCCGGTATCCCGGGGAAAATGCAGAGGTTCAGACGCGAAAGCATTTTGCTGACCCGACAGAGAATATTCCAGCTTTATTTCAGTTCGCCGTTTCTGTTGCTCATGACGGGCTAAAGCCTTGCAACAGCGCCGAGGGCGGCCGGGATTGCGCCATAGGGTATATCACGAATGAAAGAGGAGGGGAGAGAGCATTTTGTGATACCAGGCGCCCGGAGCGGGCTGAGAATATCTTTTTATTTGCCGATGAGTTGGCCGATACGGGCGGCAGGAGAGTTTATCGCCTGATGGCAATGCCGCAGCCTTGACGGACGACGGGGCGGCCGCAGGTCCGGCCGCCCGTAGCGGAGCTAGCTAAAAACCACCTGCGCCCAGCGGGCCAGACCGGCGGTGACCGAGCCAAAGTCATCGCCACCGGCAACGGGAATACCCGGCAGATGGGCCGCCAGCGCTTTCTTGATCAGCGGGGAGCGGGCGCTACCGCCGGTCAAATAGATGACGTCCGGCGTTTCGCTGCTGCTGTCCAGCGCGAGCTGAACCTGCTCCATGATCCGCGCCAGCGGCTGGTTCAGCGCGGCTTCCAGCCCCTGCTGGCTGATGGCCGTCGCCAGGTCGGCGCTGATAAACGGCAGTCCGGCGGTGACGCTATCCTGCGCGGAGAGGGCAATTTTGCTCTCCTCGGCACCGCGCACCAGGCGATAGCCGAGGCGCTGGCGCCACACCTTGGTCAGCAGCGCGACCTTTTCGCCGTCGCGGGCGTCGCGGACTAAATCGTTGAGCAGCCTGCCGCTGGCGCTGCTGTAGAAATCCGTCTGCGCCGGGACGTCGTTAATCGCCACCGCGTTCCACCACGGCAGAACCGGCAGGGCAATCCCTTTTTCGGTTTCGCCGCCCATGCCGAGCAGCGGCATCAGGCATTTAAAGGCGAGGGCGATATCAAGATCGTTCCCGCCGACGCGACAGCCGCTGTGCCCCAGCAGGCTTTGCTGGCGATCGGCCTTCTGACGCCACTCCGGGCCCATCAGCAGCAGCGAACAGTCGGTGGTACCGCCGCCGATATCGACAACCAGCACGCGCTTTTCCGCGCCGAGCGTGGCTTCGAAATCCAGCCCCGCGGCAACCGGCTCAAACTGAAACACCACGTCGCGGAACCCGGCACGCTGCGCCGCGCGTTCGAGGATCCCCTGCGCCTGGGCGTTAGCCTCATCGCCGCCGAGGCCCTGGAAGTTAATTGGTCGACCAATGACCGCCTGGTCGATGGTCTCTGAAAGCTGGGTTTGCGCCTGCTGCTTAATATGGACCATCATGGCGCAGACCAGATCTTCAAACAGCGCGACCTGCTGCGGCTTCAGGCCGCTGGCGCCGAGGAAGGATTTCGGCGATTTGACGAAGTACACTTCCTCCGGGTCATCGACATACTGGTGCAGGGAGGCGAGACCAAACTGCACGCTGCTATCGAGAACCTCGATATCTTCCTCGCGGTTAAAGTTCATCGCCCGGCGCAGCAGCGCCTGATTTTCATCACCGTTGGTCGGGACGCTATGATGCCGGTAGAGCCACTCGCTGACCGCTTCGCGGGTCGGCGCAGAGAGCATTGAAGGCAGCAGCTTGCTGCCGTTTTCCAGCGTTAACAGCTGCGGCGTATTGTCGCGCATTACGGCAACCGAACAGTTGGCGGTTCCGTAGTCAAAACCAATAAACATGACCTGAAAATCCCCATGCCAGTGAAGAAGGGGGGCGACTTTAGCGGATTGCCGCCACGGCGACAACTGGAATTTAAAAGCAAGGTGCGGCATCCGCACAGCGGCTATCATTGAGGCAATTCATCAGGAGAAACTATGACGCTATTACCCTGGCACCCGCCCTACGACGGTGAGTGGATATTCGGTTTTCTCGGCGCCCGTGCGGTTCAGGGAATCGAAACCTTTAGCGAAGGGCGCTACACCCGCAGCTTCTCCCTGGCGGGGCACGGCGGGCTGATAACGATCGCCCCGGACGATGCCGCGCAGGGGCTGCGGGTGACGCTCTCCGAGGGGCTGCTGCCGGTTGCGGATGAGTGCCTGCGCCGCGTGGCGCGCATGTTTGACCTCGCCTGCGACCCGCAGGAGATTATGTTCGCGCTGGGCCCGCTGGCGCGGCCGCGGCCGGGACTGCGCCTGCCCGGCTGCCTCGACCCCTTCGAGCAGGCGGGGCGGGGGGGGCTCGGGCAGCTGGGTAGCGTGGGGGTGGCGGCC
>NZ_JAQGFU010000341.1:0-2648 GCF_030078455.1 Klebsiella sp. Ech2A
GATGGCGGCCAGGCTGCCGGCGAAGGTGGTAGCCGCTTTCGGCGAGCCGCTGGAGCAGGCGCCGGGATATTTTCTTTTTCCGTCGCCGCAGAAACTGGCGCCGGCCGACCCGCTGGCGCTGAAGGCGCTGGGCATGCCGCTGCGGCGCGCCGAAGCGCTGGTTTAGCTGGCGCAGGCGGCCATCAGCGGCGAGCTCCCGCTGACGGCGCCGAACGATATTGCGGCGGGAATGAAGCAGCTGCAAACCCTGCCGGGCATTGGCCGCTGGACCGCGAGCTATTTCGCCCTGCGCGGCTGGCAGGCGAAGGATATTTTCCTCGCCGATGATTATCTGATTAAGCAGCGCTTTCCCACCCTGACCCCGGCGCGTATTGCTCGCTATGCCAGCCGCTGGCAGCCGTGGCGATCCTATGCGCTGTTGCACATCTGGTACACCGAAGGGTGGAGCCCGGTCGCGGAATAGCCTAACGGGGCGCTTAGCGCTGGTATCGCCGCGCTGAAGCCCCTATAATTGCCGCGTTTGACGCTAAAACGTCACCCTTCCTGTACATAAAATCATTCGAGATGCGTCAAGGCGGCGGGGAAGTGAACCCCCGGAAGCGGGCTAAAGCCAGCGACCGAAGTGCACGACGCAGCTAACGCCGAGGCAGTTTGCAGGATGATGTGTATATATATCCAGGTTAATCAGGTCGCAAAAAGTTATGACTGATACGTCTCATCAGTGCGTCATTATAGGTATTGCCGGCGCATCGGCTTCGGGAAAAAGTCTTATTGCCAGCACGCTCTATCGCGAATTACGCGAGCAGGTTGGCGACGAGCATATCGGCGTTATTCCGGAAGACAGCTACTACAAAGATCAAGGTCATTTGTCGATGGAAGAGCGGGTTAAAACCAACTATGACCATCCCAGCTCGATGGACCATAGCCTGCTGTTCCAGCACCTGCAGATGCTGAAAAGCGGCCAGCCGATTGAACTACCGGTTTACAGCTACGTTGAGCACACGCGGATGCCGGAAACGATCCATATTGAGCCGAAGAAAGTGATTATCCTTGAGGGGATATTACTCCTGACCGACGTGCGTTTACGCAATGAATTAAACTTTTCCATTTTCGTCGATACGCCGCTGGATATCTGCCTGATGCGCCGTATTAAGCGCGACGTTAACGAACGCGGGCGCTCGATGGATTCGGTGATGGCGCAGTATCAGAAAACCGTCCGCCCGATGTTCCTGCAGTTTATTGACCCTTCCAAGCAGTATGCCGACATCATTGTGCCTCGCGGCGGCAAGAACCGCATTGCGATTGATATTCTGAAGGCCAAGATCAGCCAGTTCTTTGAATAACACTAACGAATTGTGTAACGTGCAAAGAGAACCCATATTGCCCTTATCCCCGGAAGGTGTGAGGGCGCGATGCCTTAAAGGAGAAAGCTCATGCGTCTGTGCGACCGAGATATAGAAGCCTGGTTGGATGAGGGGCGGCTATCCATCAGCCCGCGTCCGCCCGTTGAGCGTATTAATGGTGCGACCGTCGATGTCCGCCTGGGCAATAAGTTCCGCACCTTTCGCGGCCACACGGCGCCGTTTATCGACCTGAGCGGGCCGAAGGCGGAAGTGACCGCGGCGCTGGATCGCGTGATGAGCGAAGAGATCGTGCTGCCGGAAGGCGAAGCGTTTTATCTCCATCCGGGCGAGCTGGCGCTGGCGGTGACCTTTGAGTCGGTGACCCTGCCTGCGGATCTGGTGGGCTGGCTGGACGGACGTTCGTCGCTGGCGCGCCTGGGGCTGATGGTTCACGTGACCGCCCACCGTATCGACCCGGGCTGGTCGGGCTGCATCGTGCTTGAGTTCTATAACTCCGGCAAGCTGCCGCTGGCGCTGCGTCCCGGGATGCCGATCGGCGCACTGAGTTTTGAACCGCTGTCCGGCCCGGCGGCCCGTCCCTATAACCGCCGTGAAGACGCCAAATATCGCGACCAGCAGGGCGCGGTGGCGAGTCGAATCGACAAGGATTGATAACGTAAGCGGCTTGCTGAGGGTGCCATGAGACGAATTCTGACGACGCTGATGATCTTACTGGCGGTAGTTGTCGCCGGGCTTACCGCATTGGTATTGCTGGTCAATCCCAATGATTTTCGCGCCTATATGGTGCACAAGGTAGCGGAGCGTAGCGGTTATCAGCTCAAACTCGATGGCCCGCTGCGCTGGCACGTCTGGCCGCAGCTGAGCATCCTGTCCGGGCGCATGACGCTGACGGCGCCCGGCGCGGACGAGCCGGTGGTTCGCGCGGACAATATGCGCCTCGACGTGGCGCTGCTGCCGCTGATTTCCCACCAGCTGCAGGTTAAGCAGGTGATGCTTAAAGGCGCGGTTGTCCAGCTGACGCCAAAAACGGAAGCGGTGCGCGATCTGAATGCGCCGGTGGTTCCGCACGACAACACGCTGCCGCAGGTGTCGGAGGACAGCGGCTGGTCCTATGACGTGCGGCAGCTGAAGGTTGTCGACAGCGTACTGTTCTTCCAGCATGAAAGCGGCGAGCAGGTGACGGTGCGCGATATCCGCCTGCAGATGGATCAGGATCAAAATCATCACGCGACGCTCGATTTCTCCGGGCGGGTCCTGTCTCTTATAACCATCTCCGAGCCCACG
>NZ_JAQGFU010000342.1:0-2647 GCF_030078455.1 Klebsiella sp. Ech2A
CGCGCGATCTGCGCATGGTGCGGGTCGGCTTCCAGGGTCAGCAGCTCGCCGTCCGGCGGCAGCTCGCGCGCCATCCAGATGGTGCTATAGCCGCCGAGCGTGCCGATCTCCAGCACCCGATGGGCGCGGGTGATGCGCACCAGCAGAGCCAGAAACTGGCCCTGGTTGGCGGCAACGTCGTAGGCCGGAAGGCCGGCGCGCTGGTTATTCTCCAGCACCTGCTGCAAGAGCGGGTCGTGGGGGATCAGCGCTTCAACAAGATAACTATCCACAGCAGACCATTGTTGTTGCATGCACAATTTCCTGTATTACGTCCCTGATGAAGCAGACCAGCCGCCTCCCAGCGCCCGATATAAATCAACCTGCGCCAGCAGCAGGTTATTTTTCACCTGCACGACGCTGGTTTGCGTCGAGAACAGGGTGCGCTGGGCGTCCAGAACCTCGAGATAAGAGGAGTAGCCGTTGCGATAGCGGTTTCCGGCAATCCGCAGCGTCTCCTGCGCCACCGCCTCCTGCCCCTGCAGCTCCGTCAGCTGCTCGCCGTAGCGGGTGATGGCGTCCAGGCTATCGTTGACCTCGCGAAACGCGCCGCGCACCGTTTTCTCATAGCCGTACAGCGCCTGGTTACGCTGGGCCATCGAGACGTCGACCTGGGCGTTCAGCGCCTGGCGGTTAAGCAGCGGGGCGAGAATACTGCCGCCGAGGCTCCACAGCCGCAGCGGGTTATCGAGCAGGTCGGGCAGCGTGCGGTCCTGCATGCTGCCGGTGGCGGTTAAGTTGAGCGACGGCAGCAGTTGGGCCTGAGAAGAGGCAAGGGTAGCATCGGCGGCGAGCAGCTGGCGCTGGGCCTGCACGATATCCGGTCGGCGGTTCAGCAGGCTGGAGGGCAGCTGCGACGGCAGCGCCAGCGGCGTCAAATGGGCAAAGTCCTGGCGGCTGATGGCCTGCGGGTTGCTGCCGATCAGCACGCTAAGGGCGTTCTCCTGCTGGGCAATTTGATGCTCCAACGGCGGGATCTGCGCCCGGGTAGATCGCAGCTCCGAATCGGCCTGCATCAGCTCGAGACGCGAGGTGTAGCCGGTCTCAAACTGGCGTTTAGCCATGTTGTAGGCGTCCTCGCGGGATTTTAGCGTCTGCCGGGTGACCCGCAGCTGCTCGTCCAGAGAGAGCAGCGTCAGGTAGCCTGCCGCCACCGAGGTGGCGACGGTGAGATCGGCGGCCGCGGCGGCGGCCTTCTGCGCCTCAAGGGTGGCGTCGGCGGCGTTGGCGGCGCTGCGGTTGGCTCCCCAGATATCGACGTCATAGCTGGCGGTCAGCCCGCCCTTATAGACCGTGCTGTGGACGGGCAGGCCGGTGGCGGCGGACTGCGCGCGGGCGCGGCTGCCGGTCAACGAAGCGTCAAGCGACGGAAACAGGCTGCTGTCGGCGGCGTAGGCCCGCGCCTGGTACTCATTCACCCGCTCGCGGGCGATCAGCACGTCGCTGTTGTAGCGCAGCGCCTGCTCCACGTACTGATTGAGCTGGCCGTCGTGAAAGTTGCGCCACCACCAGCCCTCAAGCGGGCTGGCGGGGCCGATATCGGCGCGCCAGGCGGCGGGGATCTGCAGCGACGGCGCGGCAGGGGGCACGTCTGCCGAACGGCAGCCGGCCAGCGCGACGCCGAGCGCCAGCGCAAGGGAGAGCTGGCGCATCATGGCTTCTCTCCCTCACGGGTATCGATGGTGACCTGCACCGACATGCCGGGGCGCAGATGCTGGCTATTTTTCTGCCCCTCATCGACCGCGATGCGCACCGGAATTCGCTGGGCAATTTTGACAAAGTTGCCGGTGGCGTTATCCGGTGAAATGGCGCTGAACTCAACCCCGGTCGCCGGGGAGATGCTCTGGACGACGCCGCGGAACTTCTCGCCGCTGAGCGCATCGACGCTGAAGGTTGCGGCCTGGCCAATGCGAATGTGCGCCAGCTGGGTCTCTTTCATATTGGCGATCACCCAGTGCTGCGGCGGCACCAGCGACGTCAGGTGGGTACCGGCGCTGACGTAGGCGCCAAGCCGGACGGAAATTTGCCCCAGCTGTCCGTCGGTTGGCGCAACGATCCGCGTATTCTGCAGGTCGATATCCGCCAGCTCCAGCGCGGCCCTGGCGCTGGCAACGTCGGCCTCCAGGGCGTCGCGGTTGACGATGGTGGATTGCAGATCCTGACGCGACATTTCCAGCGTGGCTTTCGCCTGCTCAATATCGGCGGCACCCTGGGCGGCGCTGGCCCTTGCCGAGTCGCGCTCGCGAATCGACAGCGAGCCGTCGGCGGTCAAATCCTGCACGCGCTTTAAATCGGCCTGGGTTTTCTGATTCTGCGCGCGGGCGTTTTGCAAAGCTGCCTCGTTGCGGGCAATTACCGCCTGGGCGCTTCTGCGCTGCTGCTGGTTATTTTTCAGCGCCGACTCCTTCATCGCCAGGGTGGCCTGCGCCTGGTGGACGCGCTGCTTGTAGATCCGGTCGTCGATCTGGAACAGCGTCTGCCCGGGCTTAACCTGGGCAAAATCCTGAACGTTGACGGCGGTGATATAGCCGCTGACCTGCGGGCTGATAAAGGTGGTCTGCCCGCGCACGTAGGCATTATCGGTAAACTGGCTGTGGCGGGTAAACAG
>NZ_JAQGFU010000343.1:0-2607 GCF_030078455.1 Klebsiella sp. Ech2A
CCCCGGCGCCCGCTTTCGTCAACTACCAGACGGCTATCCTCAGGAGGCGCAATGAGCATCCATCTGCACTGGTACCTGCCGACCAATGGCGACAGCCGGGGGATCGTCGGCGCAGGCGATGACTCTCAGCACATCAGCGGCATCAGCGGCCAGTTCCGCCCCGCCACCCTCGATTATCTGATCGATATTGCCCGCAGCGCGGAGCGCCTGGGCTTTGAAGGCGTACTGACGCCGACCGGCAGCTGGTGCGAAGACGCATGGCTCAGCACCATGGCTATTAGCCAGCACACCGAGCGGCTGAAGTTTATCGTTGCCTTCCGTCCGGGTTTTATTTCGCCAACGCTGGCCGCTCATCAGGCGGCAAGCTTCCAGCGGCTGACCGAGGGACGGTTGATGATCAATATCGTCACCGGCGGCGATCCGGTTGAGCAGCGCCGCTACGGCGACCGGCTGGATCACGACCAGCGCTACGCCCGCAGCGGCGAGTTTATCGCCGCGTTTAAAGGCGTTAGTCACGCCAGAAACAGCGGCCAGCCGTTCGATTTTCACGGCGAGCACTATCAGCTTGAGCAGGCCACCCTGCTACCCTCGCCGTGGTCAGTGCCGCCGGTGTTCTTCGGCGGTTCCAGCCCGGCTGCCCAGCAGGTTGCCGCCGCGCAGGCCGACACCTGGATTAGCTGGGGCGAACCTCCCGAACAGGTCGCGCAGCAGCTGGCGACGGTGCGCGCGCTGGCCGCCGCCCAAGGGCGTACGCCGAGCTTCGGCATCCGCTTTCACGTCATCAGCCGCGACAGCGAAGAAGAGGCCTGGCGTGAGGCCGCCCGCCTGCTGCTCGGCATAACCCCGGAGCGCATTCAAAGCGCCCAGCTGCTTTTGGGGCGCACCGAATCCGTCGGGCAAAAGCGCATGAGCGCTCTGCTTGACGGTATTCAGGCCGATAAGGTGACGCCGGAAAACGTCCGTCTGCTGGAGATCGCCCCTAACATCTGGAGCGGCTACGCGCTGGTGCGCGGCGGCGTAGGTACCGCTATCGTCGGCAGCCACCAGCAGGTCGCGGAGAAGATCCAGGCCTTCCACGCGCTGGGCATTGAGCACTTTATTTTATCCGGTCAGCCGCATCTTGAAGAGGCTTACTGGTTTGCCGAGGGCGCAGGTGCCCTGCTACGCCGCAGCGGACTGCTGCACTCACCACACCAACCATAAAAAAACATCGCCCCTAAGAGAGGAACTATGAGCCATGCTCAGGACATTTATGCAGGACTTAACCACCAGGAGTTCGTCCACTGGAAAGTAGTGGCTCAGGACGTCGCGGACCGTCTCTATGCCACCTTGCTGGAGCGCGATCGCGCCAATAAACATCCGTTTGAAGAGATAGACTGGCTGCGTCAGAGCGGCCTGCTCAAGCTGGCGGTGCCGAAGTCGCTGGGCGGTGGAGGGGCGAATCTGGTGCAGGCGCTGGAGATTGGCCGCATTATCTCTGCTGCCGACGGTTCGATCGGCCAGCTGATCACCTACCACTACTCCAACGGTGTCTGGAGCTACATTCTCGGCAACCGCGAGCAGTGGGAGTTTATCGCCCGCGGCGTCGCCAACGAAGGCTGGTTCCAGTCGAGCATCAGCAACCCGCGTGACCCGCGCCTGAAGCTGGAATGGGACGGTAGCGATCTCTACGTCACCGGGCGTCGCACTTTTGCCACTGGCGCTGCCGTCTCGCAGGTAATGACCATCGCTGTATGGATAGAGGATCGGCTGGTGCAGTACCAGGTGACCGCCGATCGTCCGGGGATCGTCTTTAACGATGACTGGGACAACCTCGGCCAGCGCCTGACCGCCAGCGGTACGCTGGAGTTCAACCGCGTGCGTCTTCAGGAGAAGGATCGCCTCACCGGGCTGGAGGAGAAGCCGGAGAGCGCGCTGCTGCGCAACGCCCTGCGCAACCAGTTCAGCCAGTTGATTTTTGTCCACTTCTACCTCGGCATTGCCGAAGGGGCGCTGAAGCAGGCCGCCGCCTATTTCCGTGACGCCGTACGCCCGTGGCCGGAGTCCGGCGTGGAGAGCGCGCTGGAAGACCCGTATCACCGGCTGAAAGCGGGCGAGCTCTCCTCCGATCTCGCCGCCGGGATCGCGCTGGCGGAAAAAACCGCGTACGCCTTCCAGGATGCCTTCCATGCCGGCGACGATCTCACCGAAGCCCAGTGGGGCGAACTGGCGCTGTTAACCGACCAGGCCAAGGTCATTGCCAACAACGTGGCGCTAAAAATCAGCAACGAGATCTTTGAGCTCACCGGCGGGCGCTCCACCAGCAATCAGTACGGGCTGGACGTTTTCTGGCGTAACGTGCGTACCCACACGCTGCACGATCCGGTGACCTATCGGACGCGAGAAGTGGGCGACTACGTGCTGAGCGGCAAGCTGCCGACGCCGCGCGTCTACTCGCCGCCGAAACGCTAAGGAAGCGACGATGCCGGAGATTCGGATTATCTATGACCCCGCCGAGCTGCTCGCTGCCGCGACGCTGTTTCGCCAGGCGATGTTCGGCCTCCCCGGGGGCGTCACGCCGGTGGAGGCGTGGGCTGAACGCTACGTGGTGCCGGGGCGCGTTTATAC
>NZ_JAQGFU010000344.1:0-2566 GCF_030078455.1 Klebsiella sp. Ech2A
GTGACCAAAAAAACCGAATGCTTTGGCGCGACGTTGTACAACCCGCCGTTCCACGACTCAGCCGCCAGCGCGCAGGCGGGCGGCGAGCGCAAACGCCGTAACCTGGGCCTGGGCGCCGATAGCGTGATGAACTTTGGCGGCCAGCAGCAGGAGCTGTGGTGCGAAGGCGGCGAAGTGGCCTTCATCACCCGAATGATTGAGGAGAGCCAGCAGTTTGGGCGCCAGGTGAAATGGTTTACGTCGCTGGTCTCCCGCGGCGACAACCTGCCGCCGCTGTATCGCGCCCTGACCGAAGTCGGCGCGGTGAAGGTGGTGAAAAAAGAGATGGCGCAGGGGCAGAAGCAGAGCCGCTTTATCGCCTGGACCTTTATGGATGAGGCAAAGCGCCGACGCGCGTTTTAAGCCCTTCGCCGGCCGCACCTCTGCTTAGCGTTGCCGGCGCCCCGGTCTGCTCCGTGCAGCCGGGGCGCTATAGCGTTGGCTCCGCCGGAGCCGGCGGCCCGTCAACGGCCGCGGGCGTCATCGGCAGCACCTGGTAGGTTTGCACCGGGGCGCGCACGCCGGCAAGATCGAAATGCCTTTTAACCTGCGTATCCAGCGCAAAACGCACCGTCCACTGCTTCAGCGGCAGCGTGGTAAAGGTCACCCGCAGGGTAAAGGCGGTATTGCTCAGGCCGACAAGCCCGGCAAACGACGGCTCGCCAATCACCAGCCCGCGCACCTCCTCCTGGGCCATCACGTCCGCCACCGCATCCTTCAGCGCCTGATTGGCCTTATCCAGATCCTCATGGCGGTCGACGTCGTAGTTAGCCACCACCGAGCCGATCCCGCGCACGAAGTTGGCGAAGGTGGTGATCGAAGACCACGGAATAATATGGTAGGCGCCGGTATCCTGGCGCACGCCAACCGAGCGAATCGACATCCGCTCCACCGTGCCGGTTAACGGCCCGATCGTCACCAGATCGCCGGTGTTCATCCCGTTTTCAAACTGAATAAAAATGCCGGTGATAATATCTTTCACCAGCGTTTGCGCGCCGAAGGAGATTGCCAGCCCCAGCGCCCCCGCGCCTGCCAGCAGCGGAGCGATATTGACCCCCACTTCCGAGAGCAGGATCATCACGGTGATGGTGCTGATGATCACCGCCAGCGCGTTGCGAAACAGCGTCAGCAGCGTTCTTGCCCGGGCGCCGGGCAGCGGACGGCCGTGAATATCCGAGGCGAGGCGGTTCTCTATCAGGCTGGCGAGCAGCGTCCAGCCGATGGCGGAGAAGAACAGGATCAGCGCGATGCGGATAATCACATCCACCGCCTTCTGCCCGGCGCCGTTATGTATCCAGTTCCAGAAATCGAACAGCCCCCAGGCGCTGAGCAGCAGCATAATGGCGACGGCGACCACCAAAATGCGCGCCACCTTCAGCGCCACGGAGATCCAGCCGTTGAGCCGCTTCTGCAGCTCAGGGTAGCTGCGCTGGGTTTGCGGCGACAGGGTGATGGTTTTGGCTATCCAGCGCGACAAAATGCCGGAGATCAGCGCCGCGGCGCCGACGATCGCCAGGCTGCGCACCGTGGCGCCCATCATAAACTTCAGGCTGTTGCCCGGGTCGAAAAGCGAAAAGAAAAACAGCACGATGAAATAGGCGCAGGCCAGCCAGTGCCAGACCAGCGCGAAGGCGCGGATAAACAGGCTGAAGAAGGCCAGCGAGCGGTCCGCCAGATGAATCAGCCCTTCGGTAATCACGTGTTTGTTATGAAAAATCAGGTACAGCGCCCACAGGGTGATGCACAGCATAATGGCCACGTTGGCCAGCGCGCCGACCTGGACGTTGACCTGGTTGGAGATAATCGGTACGGCGACGATCAGGCCGTAGCCAATCAGGCTGCTGAGCGCGCTCAGGCGCAGGTTCCAGTATTTCGCACCGTCGTCGCTGAGGTTAAACGGCCGCAGGTCCGCCACCCGTGGGCAGAAAATCAGCCGCAGAATAGCTTTGAAGAACTCGATCAGCGCGAAGGCGTTGAGGAACAGGCTTTGCTGGAAGGCGATGGTGCGGTTGCCGCCGTTGAGCCTGTCGCTGAGCATCTGGCCAACGAACAGCGTGAGCGCCAGCAGGATCAGGTCGAAGATAAAGGCGCCGGCAATCGTGGCCGGCAGCTGCAGCCAGTTGCTGCGATCGTGGTTTTTATGCCGCCCCCACTGGCCCATTTTGCGATACAGCGGCAGCGCGGCCAGCCGCACCAGCCACCAGAAGGCAAAGACCAGCGCCGCCAGTATCAGGAAGGTGCTCGCAGCGTGGCGGAAGGTATCGGCATGGAAAGGCTTATGCGGCGCGCCGGTAATATTGCGCCACAGCTGCGAGAAACGCGACGAGAAGGGCTCGCCGTATTCGCGGCTGATGTGGGTGACGTTTTCCAGCACCGTCGGCTGCTCTTCCTCTTTCGGCGGCGTCAGCGTGGGCGCGCTGGCCGGCGGCGGCGTGGCGGCGGCGGTGCGCAGCTGGTCGATGAGCTCCTGGCGAGCGGCGTCGTTATCCAGCACGTCGGCCAGGGCCGCGTAGGCGGCCTTTTTCTG
>NZ_JAQGFU010000345.1:0-2556 GCF_030078455.1 Klebsiella sp. Ech2A
GGGCGTGCCACCTTTATTCCCCGGCTGGCGGACTGGTTTAGCGAGCAGTTCTCGACGGCGGTGCTGATCCTGCCGTTTATTCTGACCCTGACGCTGCCTTCGGCGCTCGGCGCCTTCCGTTTCCGCCAGCTTCTGCCGGTTATCGCGCTGGTACTGTCGATTATTCTCGGGGTTAGCGTGGGCGGAGCAGGGAGCATCACCTTCCCGCTGCCGGCGCTGATCTGGTGCGCCATTCGCTATCCGCTGCCGCTGACCTGCCTGCTGACGTTTATAACCGGCATCAGCGAAATTCTGCTGGTGGCAAACTCGCTGATCCACCTCTCTCCCGACGCGCGGATGCAGCCCTGGCAGCTCTTCTCCACCCGTCTGGGCATCGCCGCGATGCTGATTAGCCCGGTGATTGTCGCCTCGAGCGTGGAAGCGATTAATAATCTGGTGAAGCAGCTGGCGCTGCGCGCCGATTTTGATTTCCAGACCCGCGTTTACTCGCGCTCCGGGCTCGGCGAGGCGTTGAAGCGTCAGCCGCTGGCCGAAGGGCAGCTGCTGACGGTGATGGTACTGGATATTGACGGCTTTAAGCGGGTTAACGACAGCTGGGGGCACGAGTGCGGCGATTGCGTCCTGACGCAGTTTGCCCAGCAGGTGCGCCAGCTGGCGGGCGAGCAGGGAATGGTGGCGCGCATCGGCGGGGAGGAGTTCGCCGTGGCGACTCTGACCTCGTCGCTGCAGGAGAGTCAGGCGCTGGCGGAGAAAATCCGCCAGGGCGTTGAGGCGCAAACCTTTGTCTGGGGGCAGAATCAGATCCGCCTGACCGTGAGCATGGGTCTGGAGTCCCGTCAGGTGGGGAGCGAGCGGATAACCGAGCTCTTTAATCAGCTGCTGATGGCCGCCGACGACTATCTGGTGAGCGCCAAGAAAGCGGGGCGCAATCGCGTTTGTACCCCCGGACTGGTCTGAAGGCGGTAATAAGAAAAAACGATAGTGATTTTTCTTGTGTTAAATTTAGGTTAAAAACATAGTGATGTGGTCAATTTTAAGGAACCTATCATGACCACATCCTTTTCCCTGCGCACGCTCTCGCGTGAAGAAATCCTCGACCAGATTCAACCGTTAACCGACATTTTGACCAGCTGCGTGAACGGCGGCGCGTCGGTCAGCTTTATGCTGCCATTCTCCGCGCAAACCGCCAGCGACTTCTGGCAGCGGACGGCGCAAAGCGTTGCCGCCGGCGAGCGTATTGTGGTGGCGGCGGAAAATGAACGTCATCAGATTGTCGGTACCGTCCAGCTTATTGTTAGCCAGCCGGAAAACCAGCCTCACCGTGCGGACGTGGCCAAACTTTTGGTTCACCAAAATGCCAGACGGCAGGGGCTGGCCAACGCGCTGATGAACTATCTGGAGGAGATCGCCCGCGACCGGGGCAAATCCGTGCTGGTGCTGGACACCGCAACAGGCAGTGGCGCCGAGCGCTTCTACGTTCAGTGCGGCTGGGAAAAAGCCGGGGAAATTCCGCGCTATGCGCTGATGCCGGACGGAAAGATGACCGCCACCTCGTTGTTCTATAAGTTCCTGCAATAACCGCCGATGGTTTGATCAAAACGGGGTTTTAGTCGTAGAGAAAGCTGATAAGTTATTACACCAATTACTCAGGTTGTATGACTACTCTATGAGGGAACCTATTGTGAAAACACTAAATCGTCGCGATTTTCCCGGCGCGCAGTATCCTGAACGCATTATCCAGTTCGGCGAAGGTAACTTTTTACGCGCCTTTATCGACTGGCAGATCGATCTGCTCAATGAGCATACCGACCTGAACGCCGGCGTCGTCATCGTGCGCCCCATTGCGAGCGAGTTCCCGCCGTCGCTGAGCGTTCAGGACGGCCTCTATACCACGATTATTCGCGGGCTGAACGAGCAGGGCGAGGCGGTTAGCGATGCGCGCATGATCCGCAGCGTCACCCGGGAAATCAGCGTCTATGCGGACTATGCCGAATACCTGCGCCTGGCGCACAACCCGGATATCCGCTTTGTGTTTTCTAATACCACCGAAGCGGGCATCAGCTACCACGCGGGAGACCGCTTTGACGATGCCCCGGCGGCAAGCTATCCGGCTAAGCTGACGCGCCTGCTGTTTGAGCGCTACAGCTGCTTCTCCGGCGCCAGCGATAAAGGCTGGGTCATTATTCCCTGCGAGCTTATCGACTATAACGGCGAAGCCCTGCGCGAGCTGGTCCTGCGCTACGCCAAAGAGTGGGCGCTACCGGAAGCCTTTAGCGCCTGGCTGGATGAGGCGAATACCTTCTGCTCAACGCTGGTGGACCGCATCGTCACCGGCTATCCGCGCGATGAAGCGCTGCAGATCGAGCAGCAGCTCGGCTATAAAGACGCCTTCCTGGACACCGCCGAACATTTCTATCTCTTCGTTATTCAGGGGCCTCAATCGCTGGCCGCGGAGCTGCGCCTCGATAAGCTGGCGCTTAACGTCCTGATTGTCGACGATATTAAGCCTTACAAAGAGCGTAAAGTGGCGATTTCTAACGCCGCGCATACCGCGCT
>NZ_JAQGFU010000346.1:0-2502 GCF_030078455.1 Klebsiella sp. Ech2A
GCGCTGCCGATGGCATGGTATATGGCGCGCTACACCAGCGGTAAGATGAAGGCATTTTTCTATATCGCGGTGATGCTGCCGATGTGGGCCAGCTACATCGTTAAGGCCTACGCCTGGACGCTGCTGCTGGCAAAAGATGGCGTAGCGCAGTGGTTTCTTCGCCATCTTGGGCTGGAGGGTGCGCTGAATCTGCTGCTGACGATCCCGGCGGTGGGTGGCAATACGCTGTCGACCTCGGGGCTGGGCCGCTTCCTGGTCTTCGTCTATATCTGGCTGCCGTTTATGATCCTGCCGGTACAGGCGGCTCTGGAGCGCATACCGGCATCGCTGCTGCAGGCGTCGGCCGACCTCGGCGCCCGGCCGCGGCAAACTTTTCGCCACGTGGTACTGCCGCTGGCCATTCCCGGTATCGCCGCCGGGTCAATTTTCACCTTCTCGCTGACGCTGGGCGATTTTATCGTGCCGCAGCTGGTGGGGCCGCCGGGCTTTTTTATCGGCAATATGGTCTATTCCCAGCAGGGGGCGATTGGCAATATGCCGATGGCGGCGGCCTTTACCCTCGTGCCGATTGTCCTGATTGCCCTCTATCTGGCGTTTGTTAAACGCCTGGGAGCGTTTGATGCACTCTGAACGCGCGCCGCTGTTCCTGAAAATCGCGACCTGGGGCGGGGTTATCTTCCTCCATTTCCCGCTGCTGATCATCGCCCTGTACGCCTTCAACACCGAAGACGCCGCCTTCAGCTTTCCGCCGCAGGGCCTGACGCTGCGCTGGTTTAGCGAAGCGGCCGGGCGGGGAGATATTATCGAATCGGTGACGTTGTCACTGAAAATTGCCGCGCTATCGACCGCCATCGCGCTGGTACTTGGCACGCTGGCTGCAGGAGCCCTGTGGCGCAGCACTTTTTTTGGTAAGAACGCGGTGTCGCTGCTGCTGCTGTTGCCCATCGCGCTGCCGGGGATCATTACCGGCCTGGCGCTGCTGACGGCGTTTAAGGCGGTTAACCTCGAACCGGGTCTATTTACCATCGTTGTCGGGCACGCCACCTTCTGCGTGGTGGTGGTCTTTAACAACGCGATCGCCCGCTTTCGCCGGACCTCCTGGAGCCTGGTGGAGGCGTCGATGGATTTAGGCGCGACGAGCTGGCAGACCTTCCGCTACGTGGTGTTGCCCAATCTGGGATCGGCGCTGCTGGCCGGAGGAATGCTGGCGTTTGCGCTATCGTTTGATGAAATTATCGTCACCACCTTTACCGCCGGACACGAGCGGACGCTCCCGCTATGGCTGCTGAATCAGCTGGGACGCCCGCGCGATGTGCCGATAACCAACGTTGTCGCGCTGCTGGTGATGCTGGTGACGACCATTCCGATTTTAGGAGCCTGGTGGCTAACCCGTGACGGCGACACAAGCGCTGAAAACGGCAAATAACTGACGTGTACAGGATCATACTATGCAACATAACCTTTTGATCAACGGCGAATTAGTGGCGGGTGAAGGCGAACTGGTGCCGGTATTCAATCCTGCTAATGGCGAAGCTCTGCTGGAGATTGCGGAGGCGACAGCGGCCCAGGTGGATGCGGCCGTTGAGGCGGCGGATCTTGCCTTTGTCGGCTGGAGCCAGACCACGCCGAAAACCCGTGCGGAGTGCCTGCTCAAGCTGGCGGACGTGATTACCGCTCATGCGGAAACCCTCGCCAAACTGGAGTCATTGAACTGCGGCAAGCCGCTGCACTGCGTGATTAACGACGAGCTGCCGGCGGTGGCGGACGTGTTCCGCTTCTTCGCCGGCGCCGCGCGCTGCCTGCCCGGAATGGCCGCCGGTGAGTATCTTGAAGGGCATACCTCGATGATCCGCCGGGATCCGGTTGGGGTGGTGGCCTCCATCGCGCCGTGGAACTATCCGCTGATGATGGCGGCCTGGAAGCTGGCACCGGCGCTGGCGGCGGGGAACTGCGTGGTGATTAAACCTTCAGAGATTACGCCGCTAACTGCGCTCAAGCTGGCCGAGCTGGCAAAAGACATCTTCCCGGCCGGCGTCCTCAACGTGCTCTTTGGCCGGGGCAAAACCGTTGGCGATCCGCTGACCGGCCATCCTAAGGTGCGGATGGTCTCGCTGACCGGGTCGATAGCCACCGGTGCGCACATCATCGGCCATACGGCTTCCTCGATTAAGCGTACGCATATGGAGCTGGGCGGCAAGGCGCCGGCGATTGTTATGGATGACGCCGACCTCGAGCTGGCGGTTCGGGCGGTAGTCGATTCGCGGGTGATCAACAGCGGGCAGGTATGCAACTGCGTCGAGCGCGTTTACGTCCAGAAGGGGATCTACGATCGCTTCGTTAACCGCCTCGGCGAAGCGCTGAAAGCGGTGCAGTTTGGCGACCCGGCGCAGCGGGATGATATCGCCATGGGGCCGCTGATCAACGCCGCTGCCCTGGAGCGGGTCGAGCAGAAGGTGGCTAAAGCGCTGGCCCAGGGCGCGCGGCTGGCGCTCGGCGGTAAAG
>NZ_JAQGFU010000347.1:0-2471 GCF_030078455.1 Klebsiella sp. Ech2A
GCGCACCGCCAGCGGCAGAATTTGCTCCGCGCCGGGCCCCATTTTGCGCGGCGAAACCTGCAGCTCGACCAGCAGCTCTTTACCGCCGCAGTCGGCGCAGAAGGTTTTGTAGGCGAGGTTATCCATCACCACCCGATCCTGCTCGTCGACCACCACCACGGCGGCGGGAATATTATTGAGCACGGCTTCCATCAGGGTCATGTGATTGCGCAGGCGCTGCTCGAGGGTGTAGCTGACGCTGATATCGCGCTGCATCGCCAGATAGTGCTCCAGCTCGCCCTGGGGATTGAGTACCGGCGTGATGTCGATATCCACCAGATAGAGCCCGCCGTCGCGGCGCTGATTGATCAGCTGGCCGCGCCAGGGCTGGCGCTGGAGCAGCGTTTGCCACATCTGCTGGTAAATTTCGCGCGGCGTCTGGCTGCTGGCCAGCAGCCGCGGGTTCTGGTTCAGCAGCTGCGCCAGCGAATAGCCGGTCTGGCGGCAAAACGCCGGATTGGCGTAAATGATATTGGCTCTGGCATCGGTCAGCGAAATGGCTACCGACGCCTGTTCTACCATGGTAAAAAACAGCCCCGGATGTTGTTGAGTCAGCGCGCCGGCAATCGCCTCCGGCACGGCGTTATCGAGCATCATATTCAGGGTCATCGCAAACTCCTGTGTCGCAGTTATGACAATTTGTCCGACACCGTGACGCCAACGCCGCGGTGCTATTCGCATCCTTATAACCATGCAAACCGTGCGCCCTTATCAAAGCGACCTGATGAAACATTGATCCGACAGCGGGAAATCGGGCTATTTTTGCGGTGTTGCGGCCCGGAAGGGCCCGCTGCGGGCGGAAGAAGGGCGAAGGGGCGATCGTTATGGGGCAGACCTGGGCCGCGATGGTGCAAATAAACCTGGCACAGCCTTCGCAATATCCCTGGCGACAACTGGTGTTTTAAACCCCTTCCCGACAGGAGCGTAACATGGCGAACATTGGCATTTTCTTTGGCACCGATACCGGCAAAACGCGCAAAATTGCGAAGCTGATCCACAAGCAGCTGGGCGACGTAGCGGATGCCCCGGTCAACATTAACCGCACGACGCTGGAGGAGTTTTTGGCCTATCCGGTGCTGCTGCTGGGTACGCCGACGCTGGGCGACGGGCAGCTGCCGGGCCTTGCGGCCGGATGCGAGAGCGAATCGTGGAGCGAATTTATCCCTGCCCTCGACGGCATCAGCCTGAGCGGTAAAACCGTGGCGCTGTTCGGTCTCGGCGATCAGCAGGGCTATCCGGACAACTTCGCCAGCGGAATGCGCCCGCTGTATGACGTCCTGAGCGGCTGCGGGGCGCAGATTATCGGCAGCTGGCCGAATGAGGGATATGAGTTCAGCGCCTCATCGGCGCTGGAAGGAGAGCGGTTTGTGGGACTGGTTCTCGACCAGGATAACCAGTTCGATCGCAGCGAAGAGCGCCTGAGCCGCTGGCTTGAGGAGATCAAACGCGTGGTGCTGTGAGTTTTCGCGGGTAGCCTCCAGGGTTACCCGCACAGCCCCGGCTGGCGTGAAATCATCTCCTGCAGCCACTGGCGCTGATGGCGCTGCTGGCTTTGCTGCCACAGATAATCGCGGGCGCTCTCCAGCGCCTGCTGCTGCGCCATCGGCACGGCGGGGCGAATCGCTTCGCACCAGAGCAGGTGCCATCCCAGCTCGCTGGCGACCGGCGGGCTCAGCGCATCCTCCGCGAGCGAAAACAGCGCCGTCTCCAGCTGCGGATAGAGCAATCCCCGGCTAATCCAGCCTAAGCGTCCGCCCTCCAGCGCGCTTGGGCACTGGGAATAGCGCTGCGCCAGCGGCGCAAACGCAGCGCGGGAGGCGCTGATTTGCTGATGCAGCCCGAGAATTTGCCGATGAACCGCCTCGAGGTCGCCATCGACCGTCAGCAGCAGGTGGCGGGTCAGGCGCTGCTCCGGGCGCATAAAATGCGCCTGATGGTGAAGATACCAGGCCTGCACCGTTGACGGGTCCGGCTGCGGCACCTGCTGCGCCTGTTCGGCAAAGGCGATCTCCAGGCGGGTGTGATGCAGCACGATGGCCTCGCGCTCCTCGGGGGTAAACTCACCTTCGCTAAGCCAGATCCCAAGCGATGCGGCCACGCTATCCCTCAGCTCTGGCGCAATATCGTGCGCCGGCGCCAGGGTAACGATAGCCAGCTCCATCTGACGCTGGCGCTGCCAGGCCTGCTCAAAGGCCTCGCTGTCGGCGGCGTTTAATGCCGCCGGTTCACTGTTCCAGCGGCTGCGCGCCAGGCGCTGGCGGCCAAACCGTTCCCATGCGTTCATGATTATCTCTCCTCGACGAGGCTGATGGCCCCAACCGGCACGGTAAACCAGCGGCCGCTAAAGTCGACGGTATAGCTGTCGCCGCGCTCGCCCCGATCGGTTGCCTCGATGCGCCCCTGTTGACCAACGTTAACCACCACCCCACCGT
>NZ_JAQGFU010000348.1:0-2469 GCF_030078455.1 Klebsiella sp. Ech2A
GGGTGCGGCTTGCCCCAGGCTTCGTCGTCGGCGCTGGAGATCGCGTCAAACCAGGGGCGCAGGGCGAGCTTATCCAGCACGGCGGCAATCACCTGATGGGACGAGGAGGTCGCCAGCGCAATCTTATAGCCGCAGCGGCGGAAATGGGCCAGGGCGTCATTGACGCCCTCCATCGCCTCGCCGCTGGCGATAATCAGGCCGGTGACCCGCTGCAGGATAGTCTGCTGCAGGCGCTGCGGCGCGACGCTGAGCCGGCAGTGGCGGCACCAGATGCGCGCAATGTCGTCCAGCCGCTTGCCTTTGGTCAAGGTTTCGCACTCCTCAACGCTGACCGTCGCGCCCAGAGAGGCCAGGGCCTCCATCTGCGCCTGGCGCCACAGGCCTTCCGAGTCAATCAGCACGCCATCCATGTCAAAAATTACCGCTTTAATACTCATCATCCACCTCAGGCGGGCCGCGATATTGCTAACGCGGCCCGTAGACTCTCATCAGGAAAATTCAACGCTTTTACCGCTGCCGGCCGGCTGCTGGCTAAAGCCCGGCTGCTCGACGCGGATAAACGCGCAGAGGAAGAACGCCAGCACGTACAGCGCGGTGTAGGCGATAACCACCCCGATGGTGCTGTAGTACGGCAGCAGGACCACCGCTATCGCCGGGGCGAGGAAGTTGGAGAGCCCCGCCGACAGGTTATAGACCGAAATGGCCGCCCCTTTATGCTTAGGTTCGAGCGCCGGGAACACGGCGGCCATCGGCACGAAGGCGGCGACAAAGATCCCCAGCGCAACCGCCGGGATCAGCGCCATGGCGAAGTTATGCCCGAAGTGCTGCGGAATGTAGTAGAAGGCAAGGCTCGACAGCGCCATGCCGACGCAGCCAAACCAGCGCACCACTTTGATCCAGCCCAGCTTCTCGCCGAGGATCCCCCACAGCACGTTGGAGAAAATGGTGGTGAAGAAGAATACCGCCCACACCTGCAGCCACTCCGAGGTGGTAAAGCCCAGCTCGTCAACAAACATCAGCGGCATAATGACCGCAAAGCCGAACAGCGACAGGGTGTTGATAATACGCACCACGCTGGAGAGCAGAATATTGCGATTGCTGTAGAGCAGCGTGACCGCGCGGCCCAGCTCGGCAAACTTCTCGCGGGTGGTCAGGTTCTGCATATGCCGTGGCGTTTCGATTTTGCGCAGCGCGACCATCGCGATGACGCCGCCGGTGGCGCAGAACGCCAGCGCCAGCCACAGCGTGCCGAGCTCGCCGATATGCGGGATGGTAAAGCTCGGGATGTAGCTGCCGAACACGCCGATGCCGATGGAGTAGACCGCCCAGAACCAGCCCAGCGCCGAGCTGGCGCTGTCGCTTTTGACGTTGTGAATAATCGCCACGATAAACGAGTAGAGGAACAGCGGATAGGCAAAGCCGCGAATGCCGTAGAACAGCAGGATCAGCGGATAGTTAGCGTGTCCGAGGCCAAAAACCAGGAACAGAACGTGGAACACGCACCACAGCACGAAACCGATCATCATCGTTTTCTGCGGGGTGATGATCTCCGCCACCACGCCGGAAATCCACGCCGAGAGCGCGGCGGCCAGGCCGTACAGCGTAAAGGCGAAAGAGGCCTGCGCCGGGGTGAAGCCCAGCTCTTTGATATAGTGCGAGAGAAAAGCCAGCTCGAAACCGTCGCCGGTCATAAACACGGCGATAGCAATGTATCCCCATATCAGATTCAGGGGCAGACCGAGCCACTGTTTATTGGTTGCGGACATAATGACCTCGTTTGCAGGGTACAGGAGTTCGCTCCGATGACGCCACCGGAGCGGTTGTTCTACCCCTCATCGTTCAGGCCGCAGGCCGTTGCCTTCCCGCGGCCCGAACTCGTTAGGGTATGTTATTTATATTTAGCGCTGACGGTAATTCAGGTCGTTGAGATATAAGGCTTTAAACTGCACGTAGCGCTGCATCAGTGCCTGATGGCGGGCCGGCGTCGTGCGCCAGGTCTGCCAGACTTCCGGCTTTTCGCACACCGTGGCCAGCGGTTTCCCTGCCGCCAGGCAGGCCAGCCGCGCCGCCCCCAGCGCGCCGCCGGTTTCGCCCCCTTTGTGGGTGACCACCGGCATCGCGAGAATATCCGCCAGCAGCTGGGCCCAGAACGGGCTTCGGGCGCCGCCGCCGACCAGCGAGCACTGCTCAATCCGCGTGCCGCTCTCCTTCAGCACCTGCAGGCCGTCGTTGATGCCAAAGCTCACGCCTTCCAGTACCGCGTAGCCCAGCTGCGCGCGCAGGCTGGAGTGCGTCATTCCCCAAAACATCCCGCGAGCGTCGGGGTCGTTATGCGGGGTGCGTTCGCCGGAAAGGTACGGCAGGAAGAACGGCGCACTGGCTTTCTCCTCCTCGCTGAGCTGGGCAATCTCCTCCAGCAGAGCGACCTCGGTGGTGCTGGTGAGACGGCAGAACCACTGCAGGCAGCTG
>NZ_JAQGFU010000349.1:0-2455 GCF_030078455.1 Klebsiella sp. Ech2A
CTCCGTCCCCGGGGCCTGCCCCGCCCTGGCAGGCTGCGGGGGGCGCCGATGGAACAGGCGGTCGCTATGCTGCCGCGCCAGCTCCCCCGCCGGCATCGTCAGCAGGGTCTGATAAAATTCGCCGGAGACTTCATAGCAGCAGGCCTGGATATGCGGCCCGATCGCCACCACGACCTCCTCCGGCGCCACCCGATGTTCAAGGAACAGCGCCAGGCTGTTTTCGACGATGCCGCTCGCCGCCCCGCGCCAGCCGGCATGGACGCTGCAAACGTAGCGCCCGTCGCGGGAGGCCATCAGCATCGGCAGGCAGTCCGCGGTCACCACCCCCACCTTCTGCCCGCTCAGGGCGGTGAACACCGCGTCGGCGTGTGGCCGTTCGGCCAACGGGGCCCGATAGTAATGGACAACATTGCCGTGCACCAGCTTAACCGGCGCCATCTCGGCGTAGGGAAAGGTGGCGGTCTCGTGCACGTCGAGGAAGGCGTGGCGGATGCCGGGAATAGCGCTTAATAACCGGGATTGAAAGGACATGATGGCGGCAAAATGAATTAATGATGATTTACCGTATGCCAAAGTTGGCGGATGCGCAAGGCGACCCATCATCGGGATAAGGCGGGAAAATACCTTGATCTTAAGGGGTATACGCGACGTTTAGCGTTGCTTCCACCAACGCTATATATTTTAATGCACAACGATTCTTTACTCTCTAACCGAGCCGCCTATGTCCACACTACCTCGTTTCTTACTCAGCCTGACGCTGGTTGCCAGCACGCTGTTCGCCGCGAACGCCTTTGCCGATCGCACCCTCACCGACCAGACCGGGCGCGAAGTCACCCTGCCCGATCGCGTTAACCGCGTCGTCGTGCTCCAGCACCAGACCCTGAACCTGCTGGTGCAGCTTAACGCCGCCGACGACGTTGTCGGCGTCATGAGCAGCTGGAAAAAACAGCTCGGCCCGGCCTTTGCCCGCTTTATGCCCCCCATCGAAGGGCTGCCAACGCCGGGGGATTTAACCCAGGTCAACATCGAAAGCCTGCTGGCGCTGCACCCGCAGGTGGTGTTCGTCGCCAACTACGCGCCCCAGGCGATGATCCAGCAGATCCAGAATGCCGGCATCCCGGTGGTCGCCGTGTCGCTGCGCCAGGACGCCGACGGTGAAAAGAACAAAATGAACCCGTCGATGGCCGACGAAGAGCAGGCCTATAGCGAAGGATTGAAACAGGGTATTCGCCTGATTGGCGAGGTGGTTAATCGCCAGGCCGAGGCGGAAGCGCTGATTCGCTACACCTATAGCGCCCGGGCGCAGGCCAACGCCCCGGTGGCCGACATTCCCGACGACCAGCGGGTGCGGGTCTATATGGCTAACCCCGATCTCAATACCTACGGTTCAGGGAAGTATACCGGCCTGATGATGAAGCACGCGGGGGCCCTGAACGTGGCGGCCGCCTCGGTGAAGGGCGCGCGTCAGGTGTCGCTGGAGCAGGTGCTGCAGTGGAACCCGCAGGTGATCTTTGTCCAGGACCGCTATCCGGAAGTGGTAAAACAAATAACCAGCGACCCGCAGTGGCAGGGGATCGACGCGGTGAAAAACCATCGCGTGTGGCTGATGCCGGAATACGCCAAGGCCTGGGGCTACCCGATGCCGGAAGCGCTGGCGATCGGCGAACTGTGGATGGCGAAAAAGCTCTATCCCTCCCGCTATAGCACCGTCGACGTCGACGCCAGGGCGCAGGACTATTACCAGCGCTTCTACCGCGTAAAATGGACGCCCGATGCTCAGTAATCGTCATCCGGCCCTGCTGCAGGGCGGGCTGGCGCTGGCAACGCTGCTGATTGCCGTGACCTCACTCTGTTTAGGCCAGTATCCGCTGAGCCTCGGCGAGGTCTTTCGCCAGCTGGGCCACCTGTCGCCCGCCGACGGCGTGGCCGGGCAGATTGTCTGGTCGGTGCGCCTGCCGCGGGTGGTGATGGCGCTGCTGGCCGGCGGCGCGCTGGGGCTGTGCGGGGCCACCCTGCAGGGGGTCTTTCAAAACCCGCTGGTCGACCCGCATATCATCGGCGTGACCTCCGGCTCCGCCTTCGGCGGAACCCTGGCCATCCTCTTAGGCCTCGACACGCTGCTGATGATGGCCTCGACGTTCGGGTTTGGCCTGCTGGCGCTGATGCTGGTATACCTGATTGCCGCGCTGCAGGGGCGGGAAAATACCCTGGTGCTGATCCTCTCGGGGATTATTCTCAGCGGCTTTTTTGCCGCCCTGGTCAGCCTGATGCAGTATCTGGCCGATAGCGAAGAGACGCTGCCGAATATCGTCTTCTGGCTGCTGGGCAGCTTCGCCACCGCCAACTGGCATAAGGTGCTGCTGATGGCGCTGCCGATTATCGCCGCCGCAACCCTGCTCTATCGGCTGCGCTGGCGGATTAACCTGCTCGCGCGCGAGGGGAAGGACGCCCCCGG
>NZ_JAQGFU010000034.1:0-33644 GCF_030078455.1 Klebsiella sp. Ech2A
GAATCCATGTCACTTTGAGTGCCCACACAGATTGTCTGATAAATTGTTAAAGAGCAGTGCAACGCGGCTTTCGCTCACCGTTGCGAGGTGGCGTATATTACGCTTTCCTCTTTCAGAGTCAACCCTTAATTTAGGATTTTTCTCTTCACCTTACCCGGCTTAATCTGTGAAGTTGTTCACATTTGCCGTGTCAGTGGGAGCGCATTATAGGGAGTTCTTTTGGTATGGCAAGCCTTAAAATACAAAAAAACTATCAAGCGCTCATTATTTGAACTTTCCTGTTCATCTCTCGAATAGCTAATATCGCGAAAACCCAGCACTGGCGCGGCCTGCGGCCTATTTCCGTCTCAAGGCAGTTTTTTTCAAAAAATGTATGGCGTCCCGCACGCAGACGGCGTCCGCCAGCGTAGAGGAGCCATAAACCGCGGATTAAGCAGCCGCTTTGACTCACGACAAGGCGTCCTCGGTTCACACCTTTCTATAATCAGGACCGTTTCTCCTTACTGGTGTGAATCTATGGCTTATCAACTGAACATTAACTGGCCCGAGTTTTTAGAGAAGTACTGGCAAAAGCAGCCGGTGGTATTAAAGAATGCTTTCCCGAACTTCGTCGATCCGATCACCCCGGACGAGCTGGCGGGTCTGGCCATGGAACCGGAAGTCGACAGCCGGCTGGTCAGCCTGGTGAACGAGCAGTGGCAGGCCAGCAACGGGCCGTTCGAACATTTTGATGGCCTGGGCGAAACCGGCTGGTCGCTGCTGGCGCAGGCGGTCAACCATTGGCATATGCCTGCCGCCGAGCTGGTTCGCCCGTTCCGCGTGCTGCCTGACTGGCGCCTTGATGACCTGATGATCTCCTTCTCGGTCCCGGGCGGCGGCGTTGGCCCGCACATCGACCAGTATGATGTCTTCATTATTCAGGGCATGGGCAGCCGCCGCTGGCGCGTGGGCGACAAGCTGCCGATGCGTCAGTTCTGCCCGCACCCGGCGCTGCTGCACGTCGATCCTTTCCCACCGATTATTGATGAAGACCTTGCGCCGGGCGATATCCTTTATATCCCACCGGGATTCCCGCACGACGGCATCACCCACGAAACGGCGCTCAACTACTCCGTTGGCTTCCGCGGGCCGAACGGTCGCGACCTGATCAGCAGCTTTGCCGACTACGCGCTGGAAAACGATCTCGGCGGTGAGCACTACAGCGATCCGGACCTGACCTGTCGCGAACATCCCGGCCGGGTTGAAGAGTATGAGCTCGACCGCCTGCGCGGGATGATGATCGACATGATTAGCCAGCCGGAGGACTTTACCCAGTGGTTTGGCCGCTTTGCCACCACCCCGCGTCACGATCTGGACATCGCGCCGGCCGAACCGCCTTATGCAGAAGAAGAGGTTGTTGATGCCCTCAACGGCGGCGAAACGCTGGCCCGCCTGAGCGGCCTGCGCGTCCTGCATATCGGCGACAGCTTCTTTGTGAACAGCGAAGCGCTGGCAATCACCGATGCCGACGCCCTGGACGCGCTGTGCCGCTACACCTCGCTGAGTAAAGATGAGCTGGGCAAGGGGCTGCATAACCCGGACTTTATCGCCGAGCTAACGCGCCTTATCAACCAGGGTTACTGGTACTTCGAAGAGTAAGCCTCCCAAAGCCTGGCACCGCCAGGCTTCTTTTTATGGCCTGCTTTTATTACCTGCTTTTATTACGCCCGTTTTGGCAGCGTCAGAATAAAGCGGGTTGAGCGCGCGTCGGACTCTACCGCCACGCTGCCGCGGTGCGCCGTGACGATCGATTTAACGATCGCCAGGCCAATGCCGCTCCCCTCGCCTTTACGCTGGCGGGAGGGATCGACGCGGTAGAAGCGGTCGAAAAGCCGTGACAGATGTTCTGCAGGTATCGGCGCTCCCGGATTCTCAACGATCAGCTGAACCCGGTCATCAGCCTCCGTCAGGTGAACGGTGACCGCTCCGCCGCCCGGCGTGTAGCGAATGGCGTTAGAGAGCAAATTACTCATCGCCCGACGCAGCATCAGCGGGTCGCCAACCACCCAGCAGGCGCTGCCGTTAAGGTGCAGGGCCACTTCCCGCTCCTCGGCCCAGGCCTCAAAGAAGTCGAAGACCTTGCTCACCTCATCGGCCAGATTCAGCGCTTTTAGCTCCGGGATCAGCTGATTGTTGTCGGCCTGCGCCAGAAACAGCATATCGCTGACCATCCGCGACATCCGCGAGAACTCTTCCAGATTGGAGTACAGCACATCCTCCAGCTCTTTCTGACTGCGGGTCTGGCTGAGCGCGATCTCCGTCTGGGTCACCAGGTTGGTTATCGGCGTGCGGATCTCATGGGCAATATCCGCGGAAAAGTTGGACTGACGGGTAAACACATCCTCGATACGTTCCAGCATATGATTAAACGACAGCACCAGCCGCTCCAGCTCAATCGGCACCGACTGCGGGTTTAAGCGCACGTCGAGGTCGCGGGAGGTAATGTTTTGAATCTGTCGGCTGACCCGGCGAATCGGCTTATGCCCGTGATAGACCACGAACAGCACGATAAAGAAGATAAGGATGCTGATAATCGTCGCCGCCGAAATCAGCCTCGCCTTCAGCTCGTTAATATAGTGGAGATGAAAATCGATCGACAGGGCCATAAGCAGGCGGTAGGCCGGCCTGCCGTCCGCCGCGCGGCCAAGGGGCAGCATAATCAGCCGCCAGGAGCGGGTCTGCATCTGGTGGTTATCGTGGGTTAACGCCCGCGGATGCGGGTCTACCCACGAGATGACGTTGCCATCCTGCAGCCTGGCGGCAAGCCCCGGTGTGCTCATGATATGGCTGAGATCCGGGCCGTTCGGCGACTGGAACAGGATCTTGCCGCTGCCATCATCGAGGCAAATAAAGACGTTGGCGTAGCCATCGATCACGTCCTTTAAGATCTCCAGCCGCCGTGCCTGGGGATAGTCGGCATGGTTGAGCACCGTCTCAAGCGTGGTGGCCAGCTGTCTGAGGTCGTGGGCGTCGCGCTCTTCAAAATGCGCCTTTACCGAGTGGATCATTATCCAGGTGAAGGCGAAAAAGGCCACTATCGTCGCCAGGCTGATAAAAAAGGTCAGCCGCGTCGCCAGCGAAAAAGGCCGCTGCAGCAGCTTAATCGCCATCCGGCACCTCAAGCACGTAGCCGACGCCGCGCACGGTCTGGATGAGCTTAGGCTCAAAATCATTATCGATTTTGCCCCGCAACCGCTTCACCGCCACGTCGATGGCGTTGGTGTCGCTGTCAAAATTCATGTCCCAAACCTGGGAGGCGATTAGCGAACGGGGCAGCACTTCCCCCTGATGGCGGATAAAGAACTCCAGCAGCGTAAACTCTTTGCTGGTCAGCGTGATGCGCGCGCCCGCGCGGGTCACCCTGCGGCTGACCAGGTCGAGCGTTAAATCCGCCACCTGGAACTGGCTTTCGACGATCGTCGCCGCCCCGCGGCGCAGGAGCGTCCTCACCCGAGCCAGCAGTTCGGCGAAGGCAAAGGGCTTGACCAGATAATCATCGGCCCCGAGCTCCAGCCCCTTCACCCGATGCTCAACGGTCCCCAGCGCGGTCAGCAGCAGGATCGGCATGCCCTTATCGGCGGATCGCAGCATTCTGACGATATCCCAGCCGTTCACATCCGGCAGCATGATGTCGAGGATCAGCAGGTCATAATCGCTGGTCATCGCCAGGTGATAGCCGTTCAGACCGTTATCCGCCAGATCGACAACAAAACCGGCTTCCGTCAGCCCTTTCGTCAGGTACTCACCGGTTTTCATCTCATCTTCGACGATCAAAATCTTCATCACCTGCTCCTTCACGCGCCGGTTGTGCGGGCTTTCAATTTTAGAGGAGCCCAACCGGATAGCAATGAATTCTCAGGAAAATGACAGCTTTGTCATTTTCCCGTCACGCGTCAAACAGACGCCGTTGCGTAAAGTACAGGGCATTCCCTGATAGCCGATAAACCTGCCACTATGCGCCAGTTAAAGCTTATTTCGCTCAGCGTTATTTTTATCCTGACGGGCTGTCTCTCCTTAGCCCCGGACTACCGCCAGCCGCCCTCGCCGGTGCCGCAGCAGTTCTCCCTCAGCCAGAACCAGCTGGTGACGCCGCCTGCGGGCTATCAGGAGACCGGCTGGCGCGCCTTTTTCGCCGACCCGCAGGTTAAATCGCTGATTGCCACCGCGCTTGTCAATAACCGGGACCTGCGCATGGCGACCCTGAAAGTGCAGGAAGCGCGGGCGCAGTACGGCGTGACCGATGCCGACCGCTATCCGCAGCTCGACGCCTCCGCCAGCACCACCTACGGCGGAAAGCTTAAAGGCGATACCACCACCAGCAGCGACTATCAGGCCGGGCTAAACCTCAGCTTCGATCTCGACTTCTTCGGCCGCCTGAAAAACATGAGTGAAGCGCAGCGGCAGACCTTTTTCGCCAGCGTAGAAGCCCAGCGCGCGGTGCACATCTTATTGATTTCGAACGTTTCACAAAGCTACTTCAACCAGCGGCTGGCCGCAGCGCAGCTCGCCGTGGCGCGCGAGACGTTACAAAACTACCGCCAGTCCTATGCTTTCGTAGAGAAACAGCTGCTGACCGGCAGCAGCAGCGTGCTGGCGCTGGAGCAGGCGCGCGGGGTGATTGAAAGCACCCGCGCCGACATCGCCAGGCGGGAAGGCGAGCTGGCGCAGGCCAACAACGCCCTGCAGCTGCTGCTGGGCAGCTATCAGCGCCTGCCGGACGACGCGGCCGACGACGCGGGGGATATTCACGGCGTCAGGCTGCCGCCTGCCCTCTCCTCGCAGATCCTGCTCCAGCGCCCCGATATTTTAGAGGCCGAGCACGGGCTGCGGGCGGCAAACGCCAATATCGGCGCCGCGCGGGCGGCCTTCTTCCCGTCGATTACGCTAACCAGTTCGCTTTCCGGCAGCAGCGCCGACCTCTCCAGCCTGTTTAATCCGGCCAGCGGGATGTGGAACTTCATCCCAAAAATTGAGCTGCCGATATTCAACGCCGGGCGAAATCAGGCCAACCTCGACGTCGCCGAAATCCGCCAGCAGCAGTCGGTGGTGAATTACGAACAGAAAATCCAGAACGCCTTTAAAGAGGTGGCCGACGCCCTGGCCCTGCGCCAGAGCCTGGCGGATCAAATCAGCGCCCAGCAGCGCTATCTCGCCTCCCTGCAAATCACCCGCCAGCGCGCCGGAACGCTCTATCAGCACGGCGCGGTCAGCTATATCGAAGTGCTGGACGCCGAACGTTCGCTGTTCGCCACGCAGCAGACCCTGCTGGATCTCAACTACGCCCGCCAGGTGAACGAAATTCAGCTCTTTACCGCCCTTGGCGGCGGCTGGCTGGAATAGCCCATTATTGAATATCAGGAGTGTTAATCATGAATCATGTCGCAAAAACGGTCATTTTTGGTCTTCTGCTGTCCGCAGCGGCCTCCGGCGCCCAGGCCGCCGAACACCAGCATGGCGAAATGATGCCCGCCGCGCCCGCCGCCGGGCAGGCGCAGGCCATCAGCGCCACCGGCGAAGTCAAAATCATTGATATGGAGAGTAAAAAAGTCACCATCGACCATGACGCCATCCCGGCGGTTAACTGGCCGCCGATGACCATGCGCTTCACCATCACTCCGCAAACCCGGCTTAACGCGGTTAAGCCCGGCGATAAGGTCGCCTTCACCTTTATTCAGCAGGGCAGCCTCTCCTTATTACAGGATATCCACGTTAACTAATAAGGTGTTCACGGAGCGCATTACGATGGTCTCTCTAAAACTTAAAACCGCTGCGCTCATTATCAGCAGTATGTCTCTTGGCGGGATGATTGCGGCGGGCCTCTATCTCGGGCTTTCGCCCGCTCACCCTGCAGGCGACGCGGAGCCTGCCGCCGGACAGGCGCGTAAAGTCCTGTTCTGGTATGACCCGATGTACCCCAATACGCGGTTTGATAAGCCGGGGAAATCGCCGTTTATGGATATGGACCTGGTGGCCAAATACGCCGATGAAGAGGCGCCGTCCTCGGCCGCGCCGGGCGTGCGCATCGACCCGACGCAAACCCAGAATCTGGGCGTCAAAACCGCTGCCGTCGCCCGCGGCCCGCTTAGCTACGCCCGGACCTTCCCGGCCAACGTCAGCTATAACGAATACCAGTTTGTCATCGTCCAGGCGCGCTCGGCGGGCTTTATCGACAGGGTCTACCCGCTGACCGTCGGGGATAAGATAAAGAAAGGCACCCCGCTTATCGACCTGACCATTCCCGACTGGGTCGAGGCGCAGAGCGAATATCTGCTGCTGCAGGAAACCGGCGGCACCGCCACCCAGGTGGAGGGGATCCTCGAGCGGCTGCGCCTCGCCGGCATGCCGGATGAGGATATCCGCCGCCTGAAGGCGACGCGCAAAATTCAGACCCGCTTCACCCTGAAAGCGCCGATTGACGGCGTGATTACCGCCTTTGATCTTCGCACCGGCATGAACATCGCCAAAGATAACGTGGTGGCCAAAATTCAGGGCATGGACCCGGTGTGGATTAGCGCCTCGGTGCCGGAATCCATCGCCTGGCTGATTAAAGACGCCTCGCAGTTTGCCCTTTCCGTTCCGGCATGGCCGGACAAAGCCTTCACCATCAGCAAATGGAGCATGCTGCCCGGCGTGGATGCGGCTACCCGCACGCTGCAGCTGCGTCTGCAGGTCGATAATCCGGACGAGGCGCTGAAGCCGGGAATGACCGCCTGGCTGAAGCTGAACGCGCAGAGTCAGCCGATGCTGCTGATCCCGTCGAAAGCGCTGATCGACAGCGGCGCGGAGCAGCGGGTTATCACCGTGGGCGACGACGGACGCTTCGTGCCGAAACGGGTCGAGGTCTTCCAGCAGTCCGGCGATATGACGGCGATCCGCTCCGGCATTCACGAAGGAGAGAAGGTGGTCGCCAGCGGCCTGTTCCTGATTGATTCCGAGGCCAATATCTCCGGCGCGCTGGATCGGATGCGCGCCCGGCCGACCGCCGTGACGCCGAACGAGCCGGGTAGCGCGGCGCATGCGCACTGAGGAGATAACAAATGATTGAATGGATTATCCGTCGCTCGGTGGCCAACCGCTTTCTGGTGATGATGGGGGCGCTGTTCCTCAGCATCTGGGGAACGTGGACCATCGTCCATACGCCGGTGGATGCCCTGCCGGATCTCTCTGACGTGCAGGTGATCGTCAAGACCAGCTACCCCGGCCAGGCGCCGCAAATCGTCGAAAACCAGGTCACCTGGCCGCTGACCACCACCATGCTCTCGGTGCCGGGAGCCAAAACGGTGCGCGGCTTCTCGCAGTTCGGCGCCTCCTACGTCTACGTGATTTTTGCCGACGGCACCGATCCCTACTGGGCGCGCTCGCGGGTGCTGGAGTACCTCAACCAGGTGCAGGGCAAGCTTCCGGCCGGCGTCAGCGCCGAAATGGGGCCGGATGCCACCGGCGTCGGCTGGATCTACGAGTACGCGCTGGTCGACCGCAGCGGCAGGCACGACCTCGCGGAGCTGCGCTCGCTGCAGGACTGGTTTTTAAAATATGAGCTGAAAACCATTCCGGACGTTTCGGAAGTGGCCTCGGTGGGTGGCGTGGTCAAAGAGTATCAGGTTGTGATCGACCCGCTGAAGCTGACCCAGTACGGCATTACCCTGGCGGCGGTGAAATCGGCGCTGGAGACCGCCAACCAGGAGGCCGGCGGCTCTTCCGTCGAGCTGGCGGAAGCCGAGTATATGGTACGCGCCAGCGGCTATCTGCAAAGCCTCGACGACTTTAACCACATCGTGCTGACAGCCGGCGACAGCGGCGTGCCGGTCTATCTGCGCGACGTCGCCAGGGTACAAATCGGCCCGGAAATGCGCCGCGGCATCGCCGAACTGAACGGCGAAGGCGAAGTGGCCGGCGGCGTGGTGATCCTGCGTTCCGGCAAGAACGCCCGCGAAGTGATTTCGGCCGTAAGGGCCAAACTGGCGTCCCTCCAGAGCAGCCTGCCGGAAGGGGTTGAGGTGGTCACCACCTATGACCGCAGCCAGCTGATCGACCGGGCCATCGACAACCTCAGCATGAAGCTGCTGGAGGAGTTTATCGTCGTCGCGCTGGTCTGCGCCCTGTTCCTGTGGCACATACGCTCGGCGCTGGTCGCCATTATCTCTCTCCCGCTCGGCCTGTGCTTCGCCTTTATCATGATGCATTTCCAGGGGCTGAACGCCAACATCATGTCGCTGGGCGGAATTGCGATTGCGGTGGGGGCGATGGTCGATGCCGCCATCGTGATGATAGAAAACGCCCACAAGCGGCTGGAGGAGTGGGATCACCAGCATCCCGGAGAGCGGCCCGATAACGACACGCGCTGGAAAATCATCACCGACGCCTCGGTGGAGGTGGGCCCGGCGCTATTTATCAGCCTGCTGATTATCACCCTGTCGTTTATCCCGATTTTCACCCTCGAAGGGCAGGAAGGGAAGCTGTTCGGCCCGCTGGCGTTTACCAAAACCTGGTCGATGGCCGGGGCGGCGCTGCTGGCGATCGTGGCGATCCCGATCCTGATGGGATTCTGGATCCGCGGCAGGATCCCGGCGGAGAGCAGCAACCCGCTCAACCGTTTGCTGATCCGCATTTATCACCCGCTGCTGCTGAAGGTGCTGCGCTGGCCGAAGGCAACCCTGCTGGTCGCGGCGCTAACGATCCTGACGGTCATCTGGCCGCTCAGCCGGGTAGGCGGCGAGTTCCTGCCGCAGATCAACGAAGGCGATCTGCTGTATATGCCGTCAACCCTGCCGGGAATTTCCGCCTCGCAGGCGGCGGATATGCTGCAGAAGACCGATAAGCTGATCATGACGGTGCCGGAAGTGGCCCGCGTGTTCGGCAAAACAGGTAAGGCCGAGACCGCCACCGATTCCGCGCCGCTGGAGATGGTCGAGACCACCATTCAGCTCAAGCCGCAGAATCAGTGGCGCCCGGGGATGACCATGGAGAAGATCGTCGAGGAGCTGGATAAAGCCGTACGCCTGCCGGGACTCGCCAACCTGTGGGTGCCGCCGATCCGCAACCGGATCGATATGCTCTCCACCGGGATCAAGAGCCCGATCGGCATTAAGGTCTCCGGCACTAACCTCGCCGATATCGACGAGAGCGCCGAGCAGATTGAAGCGGTGGCCCGCACCGTGCCGGGCGTCACCTCGGCGCTGGCGGAGCGGCTGGTCGGCGGGCGCTATCTCAACATCGATATCAACCGCGAGCAGGCCGCCCGCTACGGCATGAGCGTCGGTGACGTGCAGCTGTTCGTCTCCTCGGCCATCGGCGGCGCGATGGTGGGCGAAACGGTAGAAGGCGTCGAGCGCTACCCGATCAACATCCGCTACCCGCAGAGCTACCGCGACGGCCCGGAGACCCTGCGCCAGCTGCCGATCCTCACCCCGCTGAAGCAGCAAATCGTCCTCGGCGACGTGGCGGAGGTCAAGGTGGTAACCGGCCCGTCGATGCTGAAAACTGAAAACGCCCGCCCGACCAGCTGGATCTATATCGACGCCAGGGATCGCGACATGGTGTCGGTGGTGCACGATCTGCAGCAGGCCATCGCCCAGGGCGTGAAGCTGAAGCCGGGGACCAGCGTCTCCTACTCCGGCCAGTTTGAGCTGCTCGAACGCGCCAATCAGAAGCTGAAGCTGATGGTCCCTATGACGCTGATGATCATTTTCGTCCTGCTGTACCTGGCGTTCCGTCGCTTTGGCGAAGCGCTGCTGATCGTCGCCAGCGTGCCGTTCGCGCTGGTCGGCGGCATCTGGTTCCTCTACTGGATGGGGTTCCATCTATCGGTAGCGACCGGCACCGGCTTTATCGCCCTTGCCGGGGTGGCGGCGGAGTTTGGCGTGGTGATGCTGATGTACCTGCGCCACGCCATTGAAGCGGAGCCGTCGCTGGAGAACGCGGAAACCTTCAGCACTGATAAGCTTGACGAGGCGCTGTACCGCGGCGCGGTGCTGCGCGTGCGGCCAAAGGCGATGACCGTGGCGGTGATTATCGCCGGCCTGCTGCCGATTTTATGGGGCACCGGCGCCGGTTCGGAGGTGATGAGCCGCATCGCCGCGCCGATGATTGGCGGGATGATCACCGCCCCGCTGCTGTCGCTGTTTATCATTCCGGCGGCCTATAAGTTGATGTGGCTGTACCGGCACCGACGCCCGGCGCAGCGGGCATAACCGAGCGGCGAGCGGGCCGGACGCGCTTCGCCCCGCTCGCCCTCGCTAACCCTGGCAGGAGGAGCTAGCACGTTGATGGCGACATCTTCGTGGTTCGATGCTGAATATGCGCCCGCAGCAGCTTCTCCATCTCCTCTTCTCTCACCTGGGGATCGATCTTTTGATACTCAAAGGCCAGCGCTCGCTGTCGGTAAGGGGCCAGCAATGGATTATTATTGACTAATAATTCACCAATCGCCTTAATTCGGCTCGCTTCAAGCTCCGGCATTGCTTTAATAATTGCCCCGCATGGAATATCGCCGTCGTCGCCGATCATAACCAGCGAATAAAAATCGCTGAAGGCCGAGAGTTTCCACGCCGGCACGTTAAATTTATTGTAGTTAATCCCGCTGCTGTCGATATTGGCAAAATCGACGGTATAGAACGGAATAAAATCGTTTGCCTGCAGGGCCAAAGAAATAAACGCCGCGTCCTCGGTCTTGTGTATCGTTGCCAGCAAAAGGTTGAGCAGAAACTCCATCTGGGTAACCGGCAGATCGACGGATATCACCTCCTCATTTTGCAAAAAGAACAGAAAGGTGACCTTATCCTGCCGATCTTTCATCACAAAATCGCTCACCCGCAGCGCGACGTTAGGGTTCTGTATCTCATCAAGCGTGACGGCTAGCATACGGCTGTTTAACCGCTCGGTATCGGCGATGGTGCGGGCTCTGATGCTCTCGGGGTCCTCGCGAAACAGCATTTGCAGCCTGCGGTAGCCGCTGAAAACGGCAAATACCAGATCCTGCACCCGATCGGGCGGAAGATACACAAGCGTTTCCGCGCTCAGGACGCTCTGCATCTTCAGGGCTAACGCCAGCACCGCGTTGGGGGATTTAATTATCCCGGTATTAATACCCGTTAAGATGTTCATAAAATAGTCTCCGTAGTAAGCTGCTGTGGCAACGAGGTCAGTTTCGCTAAATCAATGATCCGATCGGCGCTGGCGATGGTTGAAGGACGGTGGGCAATAATAATTCGGGTGATGTTTAAAGATTCAATCGCCGCGTTGACCATCTTTTCATTATTAATATCGAGATGGCTGGTCGCTTCATCCATAAATAGAATTTTCGGCTTTTGGTAGAGCGCCCGCGCAATGAGCAAGCGCTGCTTTTGACCGCCGGAGATCCCGGCGCCAAGCTCGCCGATAATCGTTTCATAGCCCATCGGCATGCGCAGGATCTCTTCATGGATATTGCATCTCATGGCGCAGTCAACGAGCAGCGCCCGATCCATCTCCTCATCAAAGCCCGAAATATTATCGGCAATAGACCCGGAAAACAGGCGGTCCTCCTGCAATACGCAGGCGATATTGCTGCGGAAGTTATTAATACCGATTTTGTTAATATCAAAACCGCCGATAAAGATATCCCCGCGCTCGGGCGTCAGCAGGCCAGACATGACTTTGAGTAACGTTGTTTTACCGATGCCTGACGCGCCGATCAGCGCCACGGACTCCCCAGCGGCCACGCTAATATTGACGTTAGAAAACACGGGTTTTGACAGCAGGTCGTACTGATAGGCCAAATTCTGCACCTCTAAAGACACGCCGACGTCATCGGCAAAAATCTTTCTTACCGGCGACTCGGCCTCCGGTTCGCTGTAGACAATTTCAGAAATACGCTCGTTGTGTAGCGACAGCATTTTCAGCTGCATCGTGAGGTCGATAAGCGACGCGGCGCGCTGGGCAAACTGGCCGCGATAGGCGTTAAACGCCATATACATCCCGATGGTCATGGTGTTATCCATAACCATCTGCGCGCCGAGCCATAAAATGACAACCTGATCGGCTGAGTTAATAAAGGTGTTAATCCCGCCAAACAGCATATCGAAACGCGTTTGCTTCAGACCGGCGTTGCTGACATCGATATTGGTATTCAGCCAGTGCTGGGAGCGCCTGTTTTTCAGGTTAAGCGATTTTATCGTCGCGATGCCGTACAGCGTCTCCATAAAATGCGAGCCCGAGCGCGCACGTTTGACGATCAGCTCTTCATTAATGGCGCGATAAAATTTATAGGTGATCGCGCGCATCGCGGCGTAGCAAAGGGTGAACCCCAGCACGACCCACACCAGCCAGCCGCCGTACAGGCTCAGCATCACAAGCAGGCCGATGGTCATGATGGAGTCAATAATTCCGCTGACGATGCTGTTGGTAAAGGTTGAGCGGATGGTATCGAGAGAAGCAAACCGCGACTGTATGTCCCCCAGTTGGCGCTTCTCAAAGAACGCGAGCGGCAGGCCGATCAGATGATCGAAAAAGCTCGTTTTCCACTGCACGTCGGTCAGCGTATTCAGCTTTAACGAAACCCACGCGCGCAGCATACTGACCCAGGTTTTAAAAATCGTAAAAAACATTAGCCCGACGCAGATGACCAGCAGCAGGTTTTCATCATGTGCGGTAATAACATGATCGGTGACGACCTGCGTGCCCATAGGCAGCAGCAAATTCACCGTTTCAATGACTATCGACAGCATCAATATTTTCGTCAGCGCCGACTTCAGGCCAACAATGTTGTGCATTAACTCCCGCAGCTGCAGCCGCGAGCGCTGCTTTTCCTGAACGAAGCCGCTATCCGGCCATGCCTCAAGCGCGATGCCGCTGAAGTTTTCTGATAATTCCTTATGATGAACCACGCGTCGCCCAAGCGCCGGATCGTTAATAACAAAACGCTTACCCTTTACCGCAACCAGCACGACAAAGTGATTTAATGACCAGTGCAGTACGCAGGGCAGACGGAGCTCGCCGATCTCTTCAATATCCAGGGATAGCGCCCGCGTTTTCAGGCCAGCCTTCTGCGCAACCGTCGCCAGGGCATTTAACGTCGTCCCGTGGGATGAGGAACCGTAGATATTGCGAAAGTTGAACAGATCGATATCTTTGCCGTAGAAGCCACAAATCATTGCTAAGCAGGCATTGCCGCACTCCGTTGATTCAGACTGTATAATAACCGGGACTTTGTTCCTGATTGAAAAGTTGATCCTTCTAAAAATTGAATCAAGCACGTCTTTATTCATCGTTGGGTCCCTTCAGGCTCTGTACTACTTTATATACTGGTGAGAACAGCCACTGATACAGCGGCCTTTCCTCGGTAAACACAATGCTCTTCGCCTTAAGGCCGTTCGATAGCACAAGCGTTCTGTTCTTATAAATAAACTCTTTTTCTTTAACGTTGATAATTGCTTTGTAGAGCGTCGGCGAGGTATTGCCGTTGGCCTGGCTGTTGCCATAGTCAGATAATTCCCGGCGGGTAACCGGCATTGATGAGATTGACATCACCTTGCCAGAAAATTGACCAAACTTGTCTGAAGGAAAGGCGTCGTAGCGGATATTTACGGTATCGCCGATTTTGACATAAGGTAAGCTGTTATCGGGTAACCACAGCAGTAAATAATAGTTAATACCGGTAAGCTGCTTAACCTGAGCCAGGCTGCTGCCGGCCTCTATCATTTGACCCCGGGTAACGGCTATCGACTCCACTCGGCCGTCAATCGTAGACTTCACTAAAATTCTTCCGCTCGCGCTGTTTTCAATCAGCTGGGTTTGCAGATCTCTCAGCTGGCTATATTGTGAAGTAATCTGATTATCAATCTCAGCGGTCTTTACCGTTAAATCACTCCGGGTCTGGGTGAGCTGCAGCTCTATCTGCATTTTCTGCGATGATAATGATTGAAACGCATTCTGCTGCTGGACGAAAAGAGAGTGCTGATTATTGTACTGATCTTTATTGATCAGCCCTCGCTGCAGGTAGCTGCTATAGCTCTGCAGCGATTTTTCAATATGTGAAAGACCTTTTTTAGCCGTCGTCAGCATTTTCTCGGTTTCATCGAGGGAGCGCTCATAGCGCTGAATCTGGCGACGCGTGGTGCCAATAAAATCATCTTTGTTCGCTTTTAGTTTTTTGATGATATCTTCAGCATTGACAATCTTGGCTTTCACCATCGAAACATTGGTATCACTGACGTTGCCGACGTCGGTGTTTTTGGATACATCAAGTTCAAATAACACGGCGCCTTTCTTAACAACGTCACCCACCTGGACATACTGTTTCGAGATCGAGCCAAGCTGCGGTGAGGAGATATTAAGCGGATGCGGCAGAGTAATAACCTCGCCGACGACATCAATTCTTTTGGTATATTTAAAAAAGCAAAGCATGGCAATAATGACAGCTAAAAAAGCAAGGCAGCATGCGGAAACAACTAAGGGTGAGACGCCGCCAAACAGAATCACGCGTCCTTTCCAGTAGCTTCGCTGATGTTCTATTGCTTCCTGTCTGAACAATCTTTTACCCATGAGTACCTGACCTGATATAAAAAGGCCCGACGCATCGGGCCAAAATGGAAGCTAGCCAAAATTAAGGCTTGAAGGTACCGTCAAGGAAACCATCAAGTGCTATTTGGGTATATTTCCAGGTGTCCTCGAAACCAACGATCAGCCCGCCGATACCGCAGGTGATGCCGCCGATAATACCGGCGCCGATCATCCCAACGCCCTGGCCGATAGTGCCGAATCCGAGAATTCCGCCGCCGTCACCGCCGTGCTTTCCGCCAATGATTGCGCCAGTAGCAAAGCCGGCAACCGCGCCAAGCGTTGCGCTGACTACCGCTTCACCAATATTGCCAAAAATATCCCACGGGCTGCTCCAGGAGTAGGCACCCGAAACGGCATTCATTTCTTCAAGAGAAAGTACTTTCATCACTATTCCTTATATATTTAATTTGTATATTCCAGATGGTATGAATTTATCAATCACATATGCTGTGTTGATGGGAGGCTATTTTCGGCACTTCCCGTAAAAAAACAACTTTAGTTTCATGAATAATCCAAACTTCAGAACTAAATAAGAAATAAAAATATGGATAAGAAAATCGCCCATCAACAGCGGACCTCGTTATCAGGGCTTAATCCGCTCTCAACAACCTTTGAGCACAGGTACGGCGTTCCCGGCTTACCGCGGCTCGGATGACGAAGAAGGCCAGGTAGATTCTCGCGTCAGGGGCGCAGTGATGGACGCGATTAATTTTTCTTAATCATAAAAAGAAAGATATTTTTCCTTTTATTAACAATCACATAAAAAATTAACAATAAAGAGAATGACCGCAGAGCCGGCACCATCACAACCCCGGGACAGGACCCTAAAGTCGCGCCAGTAGTCATCTCAACTTTTTATCTGCCGGGTGTGAGAACCGCCAACGCGCTGTCGTCAGCAATAACGCTGATATTACCGCTACCGTGAATAATAAACAGCAGGGTAATAACCTTACCTCGCTTATTATAAGCGTTTCACTAATGCCTTCTCTAAAAAAATAGCGTCGCCGATTCTTCCCTTATGGTGAAACCGTACAAAATCTTTGTAGATATTAACTTTGTTTAACCTCCCCGTTTATCTCTGGGGATAACCCCTCACGTTAACCAGCCCGCCAGCGCCCGCCATAAGCCGCCTTCCCGTCGTTAAGAAAAACCACCGCCCCCTCTCACCGAACGCTTCTTTGTGTGTATTAAGTTTTATTGAAAAAAAATCAGATGAGTATTTTAACAGACCGGGATTAATATATCGGCACTTACCCATACAAGCCGTAAGGGTTGCGGAGTAAGTATATATGGATACATACGGGATTAAGCTGCTGAAGCCTATATTCAGTCTCTTTTTCCGGTAATTAATATTTTAACTTTAAATGAATGGATTAAACGGATGAAAAAAACAATTCTGGCTATGGTTATTACTGCCTCTACCGCTTTCAGCGCTCAGGTTTTTGCAACAAACCAGGCTGAAGTCACCATCCAGGGTGAAGTAGCAGACTCTAAGACCTCTTGCGTCGTAACGCCGACCGGAACCCTCAACAACGGCATCGTTAAGTTAATGACCGTGACCACTGCCGAAGCAACGGGTAAGGCTGTTAACACCTTATTCAAAAACCAAAAGTTTGGTTTCCAGGTGAGCGACTGTGCCATCGGCGGCCCGGATGAAAACAACGTTACTGGCCTGAGCGTTAAAGTTACCGGGACAAACTCTTCATCGCCTGAAATTCTGGACAACGTTGCCGAGGACGGCGCCACAAACATCGGTATCGGTATTCAGAAACTGAGCGACAGCTCCCGTATCAAGTTCGATGGCACTGCGGTTAACGAAGCTTATACCCCGCAGCAGACTACTAACCTGGAATACCTCGCTGGCTACGTGAAAGTCAACGGAGCAAACCCGGTTACTGAAGGTCCGGTTAAAGGCGTCGCAACCTTTACCATTGATTACACCATCTAATTAATTTTTAAAGGGCCTGCTGCTCCAGCAGGCCCTTTTAATTAAATGCTGAAGGAATCTAATGTACCAGATGATGATCAAGGCAATCATTGCCTTCGCTATGATGCTAAGCGGCTTTGCGCATGCAGGAATTGTTATCGAATCAACCCGCTATCTTTATAAAGAAGGCGCTCGTGAGATATCTGCGCAAATTGAGAATAAAGACGAGATGCCTTATCTGATCAAATCGTGGGTTGAAGCACCAGAGGGAAAAACGCCGGCATTTATGGTCACGCCTCCCCTTTTCCGCCTGGAGATGAAGCAGAAAAATACCGTTCGTATATTCTCCACTGGCAACATCAGCGCCCCTACCGATCGCGAATCGTCTTACTTTTTTAATGTTATGGCTATCCCGCCATCGGATGATACCTATGCGAATAGCAATACCATTCAGCTTGCCGTTCGCCATCGTATGCGGCTTATTTACCGGCCAAAAGCGTTAGCCGAACTCTCTAATAATACCGAAGCCGGAAAAATAGAATGGCGCCGGGCCGGAAAGCAGCTAACCATAAAAAACCCGACGCCATTTTTCTTCTATTTTAGAAACGTACAGATTGGCGCCAGTGAATACCAGACAGACATTAAGTTCATCGAGCCCTTTTCATCAAAATCTATAACGCTAAAAGATAACGGCAATGCTACCAAAGTAACGTGGAAAATAGTCAATGATTATGGAGGTGCAGGTTCCCTCTATTCATCGAAATTGCCATAAACAGTTCGCATTTATAAATGGATGTTTTTATGCCAATAGAACACAGAGATGGCTTCAGGCTATCTACGCTCTGCATAGCGATTATTACTATAATGACGGCGAGCATTCACACTACGGTGAACGCGCGTGAATTCTTTGATCCCGCATTTATTACATCTGCCAACGGAGGTGATGCATCCAGCGTTCCCGACCTGTCGATTTATCAATCTGTCAACGCTCAGGCTCCGGGAGACTACCGGGTCGATGTCGTTTTTAATGGCCGCTACCTGGAAACTAAAAACGTTAAATTTGTGACGACCGAGCGCAGCAGGCTTGATAAACAGTTAAACCTGATCCCCTGCTTTACGCTGGATGCACTCTCCCGGTATGGCGTCAGAGTTAAATCATTCCCCGAGCTGAAAGAGAATGAACAAGGCTGTGCCAACTTCGATATTATTCCAGACAGCAAAACAATTTTCGATTTCACCGCCCAGCGCCTGGATATATCCACGCCTCAGGCCGCGATGAGCACGGTGGCCAACGACTATATCCCGCCGGAAAAGTTTGATGACGGCATCAACGCCATGTTTGTGAACTATCAGTTTAACGGTTCGCAGGATTTTAAAAGCGATAATGAATACTACGGCCTGAATCTGGAGTCCGGAATAAACATCGGCCCGTGGCGCGTCAGAAACCTTAGCATGTGGAACAAAAGTAAGGGTGAATCGACTCATTTTGACTCCGCCTATCTTTATATCCAGCGCAGCTTGCGCTCCATCGGCAGCAACCTGATCCTCGGCGAAAGCTCTTCTCTGTCCGGCATATTCGATAGCGTTCCCTTCTCCGGCGTGCAGCTGGCGACGGATACCAGCATGCTGCCGGAGAGCATGCGCGGCTACGCCCCGGTGATCCGCGGTATTGCGAAAACCAACGCCCGCGTGGTGATCAAGCAGAATGGCTATCAGGTTTACCAGACCTACGTCGCGCCGGGCGCGTTTGAAATTACGGATATGTACCCCAGCGGCGGGAGTGGCGATCTGTACGTTACGGTTGAAGAGTCCGACGGGTCGAGGCAGAACTTTATCGTGCCCTTTGCGGCCCTACCGGTCATGCTAAGGGAGAACCAGTTCGAATATGAAATCACCTCGGGGAAATACCGGCCTTACGTCGGCGCTATTGATGACACGCCTTTTACCCAGGCCACAGCCAAATACGGCGTCTCAACCAGCGCAACGATTTTTGGCGGCGTGCAGGCATCGGCAAAATATCAGGCACTCTCCAGCGGACTGGGGTATAACCTCGCCAGCCTTGGCGCCCTGTCGGCGGACGTAACCCAGGCCTGGTCTAAAAAACGCTATGACGATAAAACGTCCGGCCAGTCGTGGCGCATACGCTACGGTAAGAATATTATCGAAACCGGAACCAACTTTACTATTGCGGGCTATCGCTACTCGACGCGAGGGTTTAATACCCTGTCCGAAGTGCTTAATACCTATTCCGATAATGGACGCTATTACTCGGCGCGTTCTGTACGCAATCGTACCAACCTGACGCTAAACCAGAGCCTGGGAAAAGCGCGAGGGAGCCTGTCCATCAGCGCGCTTGTCGAAGATTATTGGGACAACAAACGGACAAATAGATCGTTGAGCCTTGGCTATAACGGCGGCTGGCAAGGCGTTAGCTACTATCTGGGATATAGCTACAACCGCTATACCTGGGGTTCACACAGCTCCAGCCGCGAGGCGAGAAACGATCAGCGCCTCGCGCTCACCATCTCCATCCCGCTGAGCAACTGGCTGCCCAATACCTATGCCAGCTATCAGATCACCGAAAGTAGCCCAGGGTCTACGGATCAGTACGTTTCTTTAGGCGGCATCGGGCTGGAAAATAATAACCTCGACTGGAACATCCAGCAGGGCTACAGCAATCGTGAGCACTATAGCGGCGATATCAGGGGAGCCTATAACGGCTCGCGCGGCAGCGTAAACGGCGGCTATAGCTACGACGGCAACAGCCGGCGGCTCGACTACGGCGCCAGCGGCAGCCTGATCGCACACGCGAACGGAATAACGTTTGGGCAGAATATCAGCGACGCGGCCGTGCTAATCCAGGCCCCGGGTCTGGATAACGTCAGGCTCAGCTCGGATTCAACGATCGTCACGGACAGTCGCGGCTATGCCATCGTTCCCTATATTACCCCCTACCGGAGTACCGATATCACTCTGGACAGCACATCATTTGGCGACGATATGGAGCTGATGCAGACCACGCAGCAGGTTGTCCCCACTCGCGGCGCTATCGTGCGCGCAAACTATGCCGGGAATATTGGGCAGCGGGCATTTATTCGGCTTAAAACTCCCGCAGGCCGCGAGGTGCCTTTTGGCGCAATGGCCACGCTTGCCGGCGCAGCTAAATCCCAGGCCAGCATCGTGAGCGACGCCGGTATGGTTTATATGACCGGCCTGCAGCCAACGGGCGCGCTGACGGTCAGCTGGGGTAAAAATGCGGGCCAGAAATGTACCGCCATCTATACCTTGCCTGCCGGCCAGAAGAAAAACTCCGGAGTCAGCCAGACTGAAGCCCTGTGTCGATAATAATCATAACGAGATGAGTAAAATGAAAAAAATGATTGTACTGCTGGCCGGGATATTTTTCTGCAGCGGGGTTTCGGCTGCACGGCTATGCTCTTATACCGATTCTGCGGGTAATGAGGGTCCTAATGGTGGCACAGAAGAGCGCCAGGGTATGACGATGTACCCCAGGATATCAGCCGATCCCACCCTTCCGGTTGGCGCAATCCTTTATAGCCGAACGATAGGCGGGATGAACCTACACCACCGACTCTATACCTGCGAACCGGGGGCGCAATATATTGTCGCCGTGAACAGGCCAGAGGTTTCGGGGATGAGCCTTCGCGGCATGCCCGTTTATGAAACCGGCGTTGACGGTATCGGTATTCAGTTCAGCGATATATTCGCGAGCCGAGTCGGCAAACAGATCGTCGGACAGGCAGGAAGCTGGCCAACGCCTTTTGATAGATCCGCGCAGTTTCGCGCAACGCCGTTCTTTTCTGCCTGGTTAGTTAAAACAGGCCCCATTGATACCAGCGGGGCGACCAACATCAACGTCGAAATTGAGTTTCGCGTGGCAGACCCGGGCTACCTGGACTATGCAAGAAAAGGCCTTATCTACTGGGTAAACCCCAAAACATCAGGAATTACCTTCCGTAATAAGAGCTGCAATATCTCTCTTAAAGGGCCGGGCACGGTCAATCTGCAAAGAATTTCCAGAAGCGAGCTGCTGGCACTTGCCCGCGGTGCGACTACCGGCAAAGGTAAAGCAATTGATATGAATATTTCCTGCCCAACGGATATGCAAGGTAAGAAACTCACCTACTGGTTTAACCCTAAGGGAGCGGTTGCCACCGATGTCGGGGTGCTGGAAAATACAGTAAGCGTTGGTGCCCAAAACGTCGGGATCATTCTGAAAAAAGATAACTCCCCGGTGAAGTTTTTCGATACCGATGCCTACACTATTTCGTCCCTGAGTCTTAATCAGGACATCCGTTTTACCGCTGATTATTTCCGCATGAATGATGATATTTCGGACGGACTGGTGAAAGCGGTTCTGGAAGTCGTTATCCAGGAGGATTAATCCCGGTATTCAGAGTATAAAATGCCCTCAGCAAGAGGGCTTAAACGATTGGTGTAAATACGGGTGTTTTGAATAAGGTCGCCAGCGCCTGCCGCATGAACTTCCGCATTCGGAGGTTAACAGCCTGCCCGACTCATGCGACAAACGACTCGCGAGACCCTTATCATTAGGCCAGCCCTGAAGTCAGGAGACCGTTCTGTCGCCCTGACTTCAGGGCGAAAGGGCTAGCGGGCCTTAACCGGACGTCACGAAAGAGTATGTTTAAATAATATAATAATAACAAAATTCATTTTACAGTTATTACGTTCACGTGCTTATGCTTGTCTTTTACCAGGAGGTAAATAAAATGGCAAACGACAGCAATAAATCATATAAATTAATAACGGACTTGCGCACTAATTATATCATTAATGAATGCGTAGAGTTCCAGCCGGCGACAAGCACTTTACGTAATATCCACACACCCGACCTTAAGGTTACGCTTAATTTACCCGCCGGACGCTGTTTGCTGCTATTAATTAATCACGCAGGTAGTGTCGTCTCGCAGCAGGATTTTATGGATATCGTCTGGAAACAGAGCGGCATGCGAGTCACCGCCAACGCCTATTACCAGAATATCTCGATTCTCCGCAGAGGCCTTATCCATGCCGGGCTGGAGGATAATGTGATCATCACCCTTCCCCGGATTGGGCTGACTCTGGCCTCCGGCACGCAAATCCGTCAATCAGTCGCGGACGCATCCCCTGGCTCAGGAAGCACAAAGAAACCGCTCCACAGTACATCGATCGCAGTGGTTAAAAACACCAGCCGCGAGGAGATCGAACGCGCATCAACGAGCCTCGGCGAATATGGCTTAAAAAATGAGCCGGCATGGCCGGGAGACGGTAATAAGCCCCTTCCAGCCACGCTTATCAGCGTTAAGAGAAGCAGGCCGGTTTTCACGGTAAAAAATAGCGTTCTTCTGGCGGCAGGCATCGCCGCGATGGCCGCGCTTCTCTTATACATGGCGGGTATAAAAGAAAGCTATTTTTCGGGCTATGAAACGATAACCTCGACCCAACGGTGCCATGTTTTATCGGCAGAACCGGCATCCGACAGCCTGAAAAAAGCAATGCTCAGCAAATATGGCGAACATATCACCCGCGATTGTCGGGACTACCCTTGGGTATACGTGACGACAGGTGCAGACCTCCCCAGAACCTCGATCATCCGCTGCAATAAACCCTTCGCACAATCGACCTCGTGTATTTCCGAATACTTTATTGAATGATGGCAAAAGCGTTGCGCCATCATTTCACTGCATCGCCGGGTTAAAACATAAAGTGAAAGTCATGTCGGGATCGATCTTAACTTAATCTTATTTCAGACAATCTGCCGTCAGGCCCATGCAGACGCGTAATGGCAAGCCGATGATTCGTTTCTGTTATTGATGGAAGGAATATCATGCCCGCGATAGCCCGACCAGACAGGCTCGTTGATTCAAAGCAATTATATAAATAAGAATTTTCGCCAGGTGACAGAGTATGCAGCGCTTAATCTATCACTTATACTTTTCTCTAAATGTGAAAATATCTTAATTTTATCTGCATCTGCCGGATAAATCTCACCTGCTGCTGAATGAGTTATATATAATTAATGCATAGATATTACGTTATTAACAATACCGTTGAATTCCACCCAACGACCCGCAAGTTAAGGAATATTATCACCCCCACGAATATGGTCGTTCTGAACTCTCCGGCAAGCCGTTGTTTATTATTATTAATCGAGAGATCCGGCACAATTGTGACGCAGCAAGAGTTTATGTATCACGTTTGGGAAAAACTCGGGCTCGTTGTCTCAGCAAATACCTACTATCAAAACATTTGTCTACTCAGAAAGGGGATGAAAGAAATTGGGTTTACCAGCGACCCCATCACAACCATACCGCGTATTGGCTTAACGCTGGCCCTTGATACACGGATTCAGGCCATGGAATCCACTGACCCGCCAGCGTCAGACAATGATGACGGGCAGGCAGCCGATGAAGCGGTATTGTCCGCATCTTATGAAGAGTTGAACAAGGCAGACTCTGGCCATGCCAGCAGCCCGCACGAGACAGTCGAGTCCGTTGCTGATATACCGGCCTCAGCGCCCGGCATCCCTGCTCCGCTGTACCTGCAAAAGAGAGACGCCGGCAGATTCAGTAAGCTTTTTTTTCTCATCACGATTCTTATCTTTTCTATCCTGCTGACGGATCTCAAGGTCATAGTGACGCACTTCCAGGACCAGCGTTACTTCGAAAACTATCAGCTCACCGTCAACACCAATGGCTGCCACCTGTTCCTCAATAAAGATATTCATAACGCTGATGAACGAAAGAAAGCGCTTAACTACGGCGTTCAGTTCAAATCTGACTGCCAAAAGTTCCCATGGGTATATATCAGCAGATACGCCATGCTGCCCAGGGCTTCGGTGATTCGCTGTAATAAACCCATGTCCAGCCCGAACTACTGTATTTCAAACTATTTTATCGAGGATCATTAGAATGAGACATTACCGTGCATCGGTGTATGTGCTTTGTGTATGCTTATTTTTAACTTTAATACTGGCTGGTTATTCGTTGTGGCAGCGTTATCAGCCGCTTGAATTCACATGCAAAGCAAACTTTGTTCAGCACCACGCGGACGAGAGCCTCTATGTCTCGTTAACGTACAGAATTAGCCAGGATAGCGGCATGCTCAGCATGAATGGCCGCTCCATTACTAATGGGGCGAACAAATTCAATCGAAAAATATTTTTCAACATTGAAAAGCGCAACAACGTTTATCACCTGCACTCGGTTAACAATGTGGTCTTTCCTGATGAAACCGTTAACAATAGCTGGTTAGAGAAATATGAGCCTTTGTTTTTCGTCTATCCCCAAAAGGATATTTATGTGAAAATACTTGAACAACAGAACAGCTACTTATTTATATTCTCGACCTTGCCAGCCTACGTATGCCATAAGCAAAAAGCGCTCTGAGTCGTCATCGTCCTTTCAGGCCGCGGCGATCTTTGACAGCCGACCATGACGGCAGATTTCTGCCGGATGATTTAAGCGTGATTATATCTCTTACAGTAGAACATCGGCATATTATGTAAGTAGATGACAGGATTATGATACTTATCGTACTCAATCTTCAGCGCAAGCTCTTTTCCTGCTTCATAAAAGAACGCAGGAAAGTGAAAATCCACATTGCTGCCCTTGCTGTTATCGGTACTCAGATACTCGACATACTGATTTTTAAGTATGTAAACATCATTATTTTTCACGTATGTAAAATTAATGACCCTGCCAACCTGCGACTGCACGCCATTCTCAGCGGCGATGGCGTGCACCGTGAGTTCACCTTTATCATTGGCCAGGGTGAAGCCAAAATTTGAATCCAGACGAAAACCATCATGCAGTAAGGTATGACGACTCTGGCATACAATTTTATTATTTGAATCAACCGTATTGAAATAATAGACCGCAGCAAATACAGTCGCTATCAGTAAAGCTGCCAGGTAGTATATCTTTGTTCGCATCACTTTACCTTCATGTTTTTCATTACCGTCAGCGAGCGGCAGTTTTGATTGTTTTTATCGTAAGCCAGGCAATACATTAAGTTTAACCGCGTATTCATGGGTGACGCGGTAAAATAAACGACTTCGTTATTCGTACATGACAGCCCCAGAGTGCCGAGGATTGCCTTAATCTCAGAGGATGAATATGTCCGGTTTGCCGAAAATAGGCTACATCCATCGGAAGAGATCTTGATATAGTCAGAAAAAGCGTCGCCGCCGGCCCTGGGGCGATGATTAAGCGTCATCAATCCAGCCATCGCGACGATGAGGGCAATCCCTACATGTCTTAACCATTTATTTCCGTTATTACTACCACTATTTTGCGAATTACCGACTGGTTTGCTTTCATCTCCCGCCGGAGCGTGTAATACCTCAGCCGTGCGATTAAACACCGCCAGAGTATCATCAACCTCTTCCAGCGCTGGAATTTCACCCGTGATATTATTCAGCTCCAGGGTCTCTTTGCCGTCAGGGTCGATTTTTACACTGTTGTCAATTTGTAGCTCAATATCTTCATCCGGATACAGATATGCTACTTTTACGCTATTATTAAACCTCAATCCGTGCCTTGGCACCGTATCAATAACGTCTGAAAACCCTATAATGGCAAGGGACTTTCGGAGATGTAAAATACACTGGTAATAAGTGTTATGGCTCACGCCGGCATTGCGCTTGCTCCCCCATCCGTAGAGGATCAGCTCTTCCTGAGAAACAATCTCTCCCTGGTGACGAAGTAACTTTTCCAGACAGCAGCTCGCAGGAAGATGTAGCTTAATTTCTTTTGCATTTAGCCTATCAACAATCACCCGCCGGGAAGGGACGAACGCAGCCCTCTCCCCAATAATAAAGCTTTGGATGTCATCTGAGCGATCCATATTACTACACCCTTAGCTACCAGTGTCTTTGAAATCAGTGAGTTAGATATTCTGCGAATGAAGAAAATTTTTCGCGCAAATATTAACCGATCAAATAAAGATTAACAAACGGAATTTAACTATGTTCCGGTGTAGAAAATCCATATCGCAATACGCAAAATGCGAGGGATATCTATTTATTTCAGAAACATCCATAGACAGATTATCAACTTGTTTCTAAGTTGATACTGATGTAACTAATTATAAATTTAAATGCATCCCGCCAGGTTTTAAAAACGTTGCCGGGCTGATTAATGGAATAATCGCCGCATTTGGTAAGTCACGTCATGGTGAATTCACCTTCTTAGCCGCTGCAGCATATTCAGTCAGAGCCTCCCGAGACCTCTTCATTTTGACTGGTAGTCGCTATGGCTGAAAAGTATGAGGTGGCGAACGAGAATGATAAAAAAATCTGGAGTATTGCGCCGCGGGTCGCGATGTAAACAGAAACATATTAAAACATCCTATAACTTTCTGAAAATAGTCGCCTGTTCCAGCAACCTGAAAATAGCGGCTGATAAGATTCCTATTTTAAAAACGGGATGTTAAGAAGCGGCGATATATTTTAACCGCTCCAAAACACTTGACTCACACATGGCAAGCATTTCATTTACCCAAGGGTACTCGAGTTTAAAACGCCCATCATCTTTATGCCGGTACTGATTATAAATCCGCCTGAACGTTAAAGGCTTCGCTATCACCGGCGTTGACGGTGTGTCCGATGCTGGATGCCATCCCCAAAGATGGTTACCACCCGCCTTCAAGCGTAAAGGAGAGTAAACCCCCAGAGCAAACTGGCACTCTCGGGCAGAATTACTAAGCTTAATCAGCGAAACGGTTAATTTTACTTAGAGGGAGCGTATATGGGATTCTGGAGAATTGTTTTAACGATTATTCTGCCGCCGCTTGGCGTACTGCTGGGTAAAGGATTCGGCTGGGCGTTTATTCTTAACATCGTGCTGACGCTGCTGGGCTATATTCCCGGCCTGATTCACGCGTTCTGGGTGCAAAGCCGCGATTAACCGACCGCACCAAACGGCGCCCAGGCGCCGTTTGCTTTATCCCAAAATCACTTTTCGCCACGCTGAGCTTTTACTGTCATCTATTTTTCATGCCGACGACGCCGCTGAACGGTTTGCGATACGGGCAGCCGCTCAGGGCGTGAAAAGATACGCAGGCTTAGAGCCAATCCAGTTAGAGCTGTTTCACTTGCCATTTTGGCCCAGAGCCGTGCTCGACAAAAGACGGAACTATTTTGAACGTCCTTCAGGGAGTCTCGAAGGGAGAGCGTAGCGAGTCAATCCTCACGTACCGCGTGTACGCTCCGGTTTCTGTACGCTGTCCCTGTCCAAACCGACTGCGCCACCGGAGCATGGTAGTCAGAGCGAAAAGATGGGGATTCCGTTCCGCGCGGGACGGAATCCCCGATACTGCCGCCCCGGCAGCGCAAAATCCCCCCGCCCGCCAATGAATGAACCCGTCCGCTCGCCGCCTTGTGCAATATTACAAATCCGTTCCAATTTTGTTGATTTTTTGTTGTGAGCCATTCAGCAATTTCCGCTGCGGAAATTCTCCAGACTACGACAAGCCATCATGCTATGTCAGGAGAGACAAATGAGCAGCACCTCCGCCGACTTTCACAATTTATACCAGGCTTTGCACCACAGCGCCTCACGCCGCCCGGACGCCCTGGCGCTGGCGTTTGAAGATCGGCGCTATCGCTACCGCGATTTCCACCTGCGGGTACAGCAGACCATGGCGCAGCTCGACCGCGTCTGGTCATTACACAAAGGGGATCGCATTTTGCTGGCCTGGGGCAATCACCCGGCCTTTTGCGAGATCTTTTTCGCCGCGCTCGGTCTGGGCATCGAAGTGATCCCCTTCAGCACTAAGCTAAAACAGGCCGAAAGCGAGGAGTTGGTGGGCCATATCGCTCCTCAGGCGGTGTTATTCGATGCCAGCGTGCAGGACTGGCTGGGGCACACGGCAAACGCGCGCTGCGTTGCGCTCACCGACTGGCAGGCGCTGATGCTGCCAGAGGCTTTGTCAGACCTGCCGGTGCAGGTGACCCGCGACGACACGGCGATAATGATGTTTACCTCCGGCACCACTGGCGAACCCAAAGGCGCCATCATCACCCACGGTAACCTGCTATGCGCCATCGACGCCTATGCGCAAAAGCTGAATCTGACGGAAGCAGATAGCACCATTCTGGCGGTGCCGATCTATCACATCACCGGACTGTCGGCGCTGCTGTCCCTGTTTATCACCCTCGGCGCCAGCATCTGGCTGCAGCAGCGTTTTAACGCCCCTGAGGTACTGAATACCCTGCGCGAACAGAACATCACCTTTCTGCACGGCTCGCCGACGGTATTTATTCTGCTCTGCCAGGCGGCGCGGTCGCGCAATGCCCTCCAGCCCACGACCTGGCCCTCGCTACGCGCCATCGCCTGCGGCGCGGGCCACCTGAACGAGGGGCTGATCAGCGAGTTAAAAACGCTGTTTCCAAATACCGCTATTCACCCGATCTACGGGCTGACCGAAACTACCTCCCCGGCTACTATCTTCCCGGTCGACGTCTGGGACAACGAGAAGCGCGGCAGCTCAGGGCAGGCCATCCCCGGCCTTGTCATCCGCATCCTCGACGATCGCCAGCAGCCTCTCCCCAGCCGGCAGATCGGCCATATCTGGCTGAAAGGGGATGTGGTGATCCGCGAATACTGGCAGCGCAGCGAACGGCGCCCCAGCTGCGACGAGCAGGGCTGGTTCTGCACCGGCGATCTCGGCTATCTCGATGAGGAGGGCTGGCTGTATATCAAGGATCGCAGCAAGGACATGATCAATCGCGGCGGCGAGAAGATTTACTCCCTTGAGCTGGAAAACATTATTTCGACCCATCAGGGCGTGCGCGAAGTCGCGGTGATCCCCGCCCCCAGCCCGGTGTATGGCGAAGAGCCGGTGGCGTTTATCGTCCCGGACGCGCAGTACCACCTCACCAGCGAGGAGATCCTTGCCTGGCTGAGGGTGAAGGTCGCCCGCTTCAAGCTCCCGGCCCGCATCATCTTCACCCGCACCCTGCCGCGCACTCATAACGGCAAGGTCAGCAAGCGGCAGCTCAAAACGCGGCTTGCGGAATCCATCACCCGCCTGACGACGGAGGAGAAAAAGTGAGCAGCAGATTTATCAGCGCCCGCGAGGCGGCGCAGCTTATCCGCAGCGGCGACACGGTTTGTACCGTCGGCATGACGCTTATCGGCGCGGCAGAATCCATTCTTCAAGCCATCGAAGCGCGCTTTCTGGCAACCGATGCGCCGCGCGACCTGACCCTGATGCACGCCGCCGGGCAGAGCGATCGCCAGCGCGGCAATCAGCACTTCGCCCATCCCGGGATGGTCCGCCGTATTATCGGCTCCCACTGGGGGCTGGCGCCGCGCTGGATGGCGATGATCAATAACAACGACGTGGAGGCCTGGTGCCTGCCACAGGGGCAAATGGTCCACCTGTATGGCGCTATGGCCGCCGGCCTGCCGGGACGGCTCTCCCCCGTCGGGCTGGGCACCTTTGTCGATCCGCGCATCGAGGGTGGGCGCATGAACGCCCGCACCCGCGAGCAGCCCAACCTGATCGAACATGTCGAATTTCGCGGCGCAGAGTATCTCTTCTACCCGGCGATCCCGCTGGATGTGGTGATTGTGCGCGGCACCCACGCCGATGAAGCGGGCAACCTCACCACCGACGAAGAGGCGATGAAGCTGGAAGTGCTGCACGCCATCCTTGCCGCCAAACGCTACGGCGCGAAGGTGCTGGCGCAGGTGAAATACCGCGTGGCGACGGGCTCGCTGCATCCGAAAAGCGTGACCGTGCCCGGAACGCTGATCGACGCCATCGTCGTCTGCGACGAGCCGGAGACGGATCATCGTCAGACCTCCGGCTGGGCGTTCGACCCGGCATTCTGCGGCGATATCCGCCTACCCGCGGCGCAGAGCGCCCCTCTACCGCTGGACCTGCGAAAATTGATCGGCCGCATCGCCTGCCGCTACCTGACGCCCGGCTGCGTCATCAACCTCGGCACCGGCATTCCCAACGACGTCATCGGTGCCATCGTCCACGAAGAACGGCTCGGCGATCGAGTCACTATCACGGTGGAGTCGGGCATCTACGGCGGGCAGCAGGCCGGCGGCACCGATTTCGGTATTGGCTGCAACCTCAGCGCGATGATAAGCCACCAGGACCAGATGCTCTATTACAACGGCGCAGGGGTGGACATCACCTTTATGGGCGCCGGGGAAATGGACCCATGCGGCCACGTCAACGCCACGCGCCTCGGCGCCTCCTGTCCCGGCGCCGGCGGCTTTATCGACATCACCCAGAACGCGCGCCACGTGGTGTTCTGCTCCTCTTTCACCGCCAAAGGGCTGGAGATCGCCTGCGAACAGGGGGCGCTGCGCATCGTCCGCGAAGGCGAGGTGCGCAAGTTCGTCACCCGCGTCAACCAGATCTCTTATAACGGCGAGCTGGCCCGCGCGAAGGGGCAAACCATGCATTACGTTACCGAACGCGCGGTGTTCGAACTGCGCCCGGAGGGGCCGGTGCTGACGGAGATCGCCCCCGGCGTCGATCTGCAACGCGACATCCTGGCGCTCATGGATTTTCGCCCGTTAATCGCCCCGGAACTGACAGTGATGGACAGTGCGCTGTTTCAGCCCGCCCCCTGCGGGCTGGCGCAACGCCTCTCCCCCGATTCATCATCACCTACGTAAGGAACCGTTTATGAAACTTGCCACTCAAACCGCCATTGTCACCGGCGCCGCACGCGGCATCGGCTTTGGCATCGCCCAAGTACTCGCCCGCGAAGGAGCGCGCGTGGTCATCGCCGATCGCGACGCCCACGGCGAGACCGCCGCGGCAGCCCTGCGCGACGCGGGCGCGGAGGCGCTCTTCATTAGCTGCAACATCAGTGAAAAAGCGCAGGTCGAAGCCCTGTTCGCCGAGGCGGAAACGGCGTTCGGCCCGGTGGATATTCTGGTGAATAACGCCGGGATCAACCGCGACGCCATGCTGCACAAGCTGACGGAAGAGAACTGGGATACGGTAATCGACGTCAACCTGAAAGGGACCTTCTTCTGTATGCAGCAGGCCGCCATCCGCATGCGCGAGCGCGGCGCGGGCCGCATCATCAACATCGCCTCCGCCAGCTGGCTGGGCAACATCGGGCAAACCAACTACGCCGCCTCGAAAGCGGGCGTGGTGGGAATGACCAAAACCGCCTGCCGCGAGCTGGCGAAGAAAGGGGTGACGGTAAACGCCATCTGCCCCGGATTTATCGATACCGATATGACCCGCGGCGTGCCGGAAAACGTCTGGCAAATCATGATCGACAAAATTCCGGCGGGCTACGCCGGTGAGGCGAAAGACGTCGGCGAATGCGTGGCGTTTCTGGCCTCCGAGGGGGCTCGCTACATCAACGGCGAGGTGATTAACGTCGGCGGCGGCATGATTCTGTAAGGAGAAAAGCCATGGCACAGGCCAATGATATTGTGATCGTCAGCGGTGTACGCACCGCGATAGGAACCTTCAACGGCAGTCTGAAACATACCCACCAGCACGATCTCGGCGCGGCGACGATCCGCGAAGCGGTGCAGCGTGCCGGGCTGGCGCCGCAGGAGGTGGACGAGGTGATCGTCGGCAACGTCGGACAGATCGCCGAAAGTGGCTTTATCGCCCGCGTCTGCCAGCTGCGGGCCGGGATTCCGCAGGAGAGCACCGCCTATTCGGTCAACCGCCAGTGTGGCTCCGGGCTGCAGGCGCTGGCGGACGGCATGATGGAACTACAAAGCGGCCAGGCAGAGGTGGTGGTCGCCTGCGGGACCGAGAACATGACGCAGCTGCCCTACTACCTGCGCAAAGCCCGCGATGGCTATCGCATGGGCAACGGAGAGCTGGAGGACGGGCTGATCTCCATTCTTACCTGGCCGGAAGGGCCCTATCACAACGGCATGACCGCCGAAAACGTGGCGGAGCGCTTCGGCATCACCCGCGAAGCGATGGACGATTTCGCCTGGGACAGCCAGCAAAAGGCGTTGAAAGCGATTGAGCTGGGCCGCTTTCGCGAGCAGATCCTGGCGCTGGAAGTGCCGGACGGCAAAAAAGCGACCCGCTGGTTCGATACCGACGAACATCCGCGCGATACCCCGCGCGCAAAACTCGCCGCCCTGCGTCCGGCCTTCAAAAAAGACGGGGCAATCACTGCGGCCAATTCCTCCGGGATCAACGACGGCGCGGCGGCGCTGGTGATGATGACGCGTGGGCAGGCGGAGCAACGCGGTTTAACGCCGCGGATGCGCATTCACGGCTGGGCGGTAGCAGGCTGCGGCGCAGACATTATGGGCTTTGGTCCCGCCCCCGCCACCCGCCGCCTGATGGACCGGCTCAATCTGGACGTGCAATCCATCGATCTGGTGGAGCTCAACGAAGCCTTCGCCGCCCAGGCGCTGGGGGTGCTCAGACAGCTGGGAGTGGCGGACGATGCCGCGCACGTTAACCCCAACGGCGGCGCCATCGCTCTCGGCCACCCGCTGGGAATGAGCGGCGCCCGGCTGGCGCTGACCGCAAGCCTGGAGCTGCAGCGCCGCGGCGGGCGCTACGCCCTGTGTACGATGTGTATTGGCGTGGGTCAGGGCATTGCCATGATCCTCGAGCGAGTGTGAGCTAATTTACCTGCGAGTACCCTAAAATGATAACTAATACAAAATTAGATCCGATTGAAAACGCTTCTCGTGACGAATTACAGGCTCTGCAAACCCAGCGCCTGAAGTGGACGCTGAAACACGCTTACGACAACGTTCCGATGTACCGCCGCAAGTTTGACGCGGCGGGGGTGCATCCTGACGATTTCCATGAGCTGAGCGACCTGAGCAAATTCCCGTGCACCACCAAGCAGGATCTGCGCGATAACTACCCGTTCGATACCTTTGCGGTGCCGATGGAGCAGATTGTGCGCATCCACGCCTCGTCGGGAACCACCGGCAAGCCGACGGTGGTGGGCTACACGCAAAACGATATTGATACCTGGGCCAACATCGTCGCCCGCTCCCTGCGCGCGGCGGGCGGCACGGCGAAGGACAAAATCCACGTTGCCTACGGCTACGGCCTGTTCACCGGCGGCCTTGGCGCGCACTACGGCGCGGAGCGCTTGGGGGCCACGGTGATCCCGATGTCCGGCGGCCAGACGGAAAAACAGGCGCAGCTGATCCGTGATTTTCAGCCGGATATGATTATGGTGACGCCCTCGTACTGCCTGAACCTGATTGAAGAGCTCGAGCGGCAGATGGGCGGCGATGCCAGCCGCTGCTCCCTGCGGGTTGGCGTATTCGGCGCCGAGCCGTGGACGCTGGCGATGCGGGCGGAAATCGAGCGCCGTCTCGGGATCGTCGCTCTGGATATCTACGGGCTTTCGGAAGTCATGGGGCCGGGGGTGGCGATGGAGTGTCTGGAAACCGCCGACGGCCCGACCATCTGGGAAGACCATTTCTACCCGGAGGTGGTCAACCCGCACGACGGCACGCCGCTGGCGGATGGCGAACACGGAGAGCTGCTGTTCACCACCCTGACCAAAGAGGCGCTGCCGGTGATCCGCTACCGCACCCGCGATCTGACCCGCCTGCTGCCGGGCACCGCGCGCAGCATGCGGCGGATGGATCGCATCAGCGGACGCAGCGACGACATGCTGATCATTCGCGGCGTCAACGTCTTCCCGTCGCAGCTGGAGGAGGAGATCCTCAAGGTGGAGCATCTGGCACCGCACTACCAGCTGGAGGTCAATCGCCGCGGCCATCTTGATTCACTTTCGGTACGCGTGGAGCTGAAAGAGAGCAGCCTGTCGCTGAGCCACGAGCAGCGCTGCCAGATCTGCCATCAGCTGCGCCACCGCATCAAGTCGATGGTCGGGATCTCCACCGATATCAGCATCGTCAACTGCGGCAGCATCCCGCGCTCGGAAGGCAAAGCCTGCCGGGTATTCGACCTGCGCAAGGCTGCCGCCAACGGCTAGGTCAGCGCCTCCCGGCCCGGCCGGACGATGAACTCCCCGGCGGGACGCCGCGCGCCTGGCGGGAATTCCCTGTGCTATGATTCGTCATGGACTACTAACCGCAACGGAATGAATCAGATGAGCAGGCTTGATAGTTTTATTCAACAGGCGGTAACGGCGATGCCGGTTAGCGGGACCTCCCTG
>NZ_JAQGFU010000350.1:0-2390 GCF_030078455.1 Klebsiella sp. Ech2A
GTTCAATGACGTCCATATCGTTAATGTTCAGCCCCGCGCGCTCCAGCACCTTGCGCACGGCGGGCACCGGCCCGAGCCCCATCAGCCGTGGTTCAACCCCCGCCGTGGCCATCGCCACGATGCGCGCCCGCGGCCTCAGCCCCTGGGCCAGCGCCTGCCGTTCGCTGGCGACAATCAGCGCCGCCGCGCCGTCGTTAACTCCGGAGGCGTTTCCGGCGGTGACCACGCCGCCCTTGCGAAACGGGGTTTTAAGCTGTGAAAGCTGCTCCAGGGTGGTCTCGGCGCGCGGATGCTCATCGTCGCGAACGGCGCTGACCGCCCCCTTCTTGCCGATAATCTGTACCGGCACGATCTCCTGCGCCAGGATGCCGTTACGCTGGGCCTTCGCCGTCAGCTGCTGGCTGCGCAGGGCGAAGGCGTCCTGATCGGTGCGGCTAATATTTAACAACTTGGCTACATTCTCCGCCGTTTCCGGCATGCTGTCAGTGCCAAATTGCTGCTGCATGAGCGGGTTCACAAAACGCCAGCCGATGGTGGTATCAAACAGCTCCGCCTGACGCTGGTAAGGCGCGCTGGCCTTGCCCATCACAAACGGCGCCCGCGACATCGACTCCACGCCGCCGGCAATCATCAGGTCGGCGTCCCCGGCCTTAATGGCGCGGGCGGCAAAGCCGATTGCGTCCAGCCCGGAGCCGCACAGGCGGTTGATGGTGGTACCGGAGACGCTCTGCGGATAGCCCGCCAGCAGCGTCGCCATATGCGCCACGTTGCGGTTATCTTCTCCGGCCTGGTTGGCGCAGCCGAAAATCACGTCGTCAATGCAGCCGGGATCGAGGCGCGGGTTGCGGCTCAGCAGCTCGCGCAGCGGAACGGCGGCCAAATCGTCGGCCCGCACGCTGGCGAGCGCCCCGCCGTAGCGGCCGATCGGCGTACGAATTCCGTCACAAATAAAGGCGTCGCGCATCAAACTTCTCCTGTGATTGTGCCGCCGATGCGGTGCGATTTACCGCGAAACAGGGCGACAATTTTCTGTTGTTGGTTAACGATTTCGATGTCGTAGACGCCGGTCAGTTTGCCCTGCTGCCTGACCCGCGCGGTGGCGACCAGCCGGTCGCCGGCGAAGGCCGGGCGCAGAAAGTCGATGCTCGCCGCCGAGGCCACCGCCGCCAGCCCCTGGCTGTTGCAGGCGTAGGCAAAAGCGGTGTCGGCGAGGGAAAAGAGCTGCCCGCCGTGGCAGGTTTGATGGCCGTTAAGCATGTTCGGCGCGACGGTCATGGTCATCTGCGCGTAGCCTTCGTCCATCGCAATAATGTCGATCCCCAGCGCCTGGGCGCAGGTATCGAGTTCGTACATCGCGCGCGCGTTGCGCCAGGCCTTATCGTTCATGACGCATCTCCAGCAGCGCCTTCTGGCGCAGTAGCGAACAGGGGCGATAGCGCTCCTCGCCGTAGTGCTGCTGGAGGTTTTCCAGCAGGTGCAGCACCCGGTTCCAGCCCAGTCGGGCGCCCCACGCCAGCGGACCGTGCGGATAGTTCACCCCGAGGCGCATCGCGGTATCGATATCCGCCGGCTCGGCCACCCCTTTCTGCACCGCATCCAGCGCTTCGTTTACCAGCATCGCCACCGTGCGCCACACCAGCAGCCCCGGATAGTCGGCAATCTGCAGCACCTTTTTGCCCTGCTGCTGAAAATAGTGCACCGCTTTATCGGTAACCGACTGCGGATTAGACTCCGCGCTCGCCAGCACCACCGTCTCCCCGACGCTGTGGTCATAGACCACCACCGGACGGCCGTACTGGGCGCTCAGGGCCTCGGCGGTGTGGCCTTCGGTCTCCATCAGCAGCAGCTCGTCAAGTTCTGTGACATTGTCACGTTTACTACTCACCTTCAGCGCGCCTGCCGGGTCGGCCACCGCGCTGAGGGCCAGATCCGCCTCGGCGTCCAGCGGCCAGCGGTACACGCCCTGCCCGCTCTTTTTGCCCAGCCGCCCGGCCAGCGCCAGCTCCTGCTGCAGCAGCGAGGGAAGGAAGCGCCGGTCCTGCCAGAAGGCGTTAAATACCGAACAGGTCACCGCGAAGTTGACGTCCTGGCCGATCAAATCGGTCAGCGCCAGCGGCCCCATCGGGAAACCGCCGCCGTCGCGCAGCGCGGCGTCAATGACCTGCGCGGGAGCCACCTGCTCCTCCAGCGCGCGCCAGGCTTCGGCGTAGAACGGGCGCGCCACGCGATTGACGATAAACCCCGGCGTTGAGCGGCAGCGTACCGGCTGCTTGCCCCACGCGGTAACGCACCGGCACAGCTGTTCGACCACCTCCGGCGAGGTGGCCAGGCCGCTAACCACTTCCACCAGCTTCATCACCGGCGCCGGATTAAAGAAGTGCAGCCCGGCA
>NZ_JAQGFU010000351.1:0-2381 GCF_030078455.1 Klebsiella sp. Ech2A
ACGCTGCACCGCTTCGCCGGTATGCACTTCGCCGGGCATGATCACCATCACCGTCCCCGCCGCCGCGATGCCGCGCTCCCGGCAGATACGCGTGCGCTGGGCGCCGCGGGCGAAGGCGGCAATCACATATTCATTATGAAAGTGCGGCGGATAACTGTGCTCGTAGCAGGAGGCGCGGAGGATCTCCATCCCGCCGTGCAGCTCGCTGTCCCGCCAGAGCCTGATATCATCCCGTATCTCTTTCGCCACCCCGGCACCCTTTTTATTGCGCAAAATTGATATTTCAGCCAATGAGCAGGATTTTACTATAGCGATCCTGACGATTTCTTAAGATTATCATTCAGTGACGGACAATTCGGGACTATTTGATGTTGATGAACAAGAAGACCTCGCCCAGGGATGAGGCAGCCGCGGAGTTTCGCGCGGGCATTATCGCCTGCCTGCCCACCATCCCCGGCTACTGGAGCATTGGCTTTGCCGCCGGCGCTATCGGCACGTTATCAGGGTTCACCACCGCGCAGACGGCGCTACTGGCGAGCGCGCTGTACGCGGGCTCCGCCCAGTTCCTGTTTTATTCGCTGTGGGCCACCGGCGCCGAAGTCGCCTCGGTGGTGCTGAGCGTACTGCTGGTGAACCTGCGCTACCTGCTGATGAGCTCCGCCATGAGCGTATTCTTTCGGGAATACACGACCGGACAAAAAATTATCAGCGGGCTGCTGCTGACCGATGAAACCTTCGGCGTCGCGGTCCAGCGCGGCAGCGGGCACAATAAAGTGCCCTACGCGTGGATGCTCGGGCTCAACGTCGCCGCGTGGCTGAACTGGATCCTCGCCTGCGTGGTCGGCGCGGGGTTAGCCTCCGCCCTTCCGCCGTCGCTGATGGAGGGGCTGAGCTTCAGCCTGGTGTCGATGTTTATCGGGCTGGTGCTGATGATCTGGTTTGCCAGCCGGCGTAAAGCGCTGGAGGCCTTCAGCATCGCGACGGCGGTGGTCATCACCCTGTTCACCGCCGGCCACACCGATATGAGCGTGGTGGTCATCGTGGCTGCATCGGTCGCGGCAACGCTGGCAACGGTCGGGCTGCGCCTGACGTCCAAAGGAGAAAAATAGATGGAACGCAATATCATCCTTGCCATTCTCGCCTCCGCGCTGGTCACCGCCCTGATGCGCACGGTGCCTGTTTTACTGCTTTCGCGTTTTCGCCTGGCGCCGGTTATCCAGCAGTGGCTGAGCTTTATTCCGTCCGCCATTATGGCGGCGATTATCGCCGCAGAGCTGCTCGGCAAGCCGGCGCTCAGCGGCTCGGGGATCAGCATTTCGCTGCTGGCCGCCGCCGCCGCGACGGTGGCCGGCGCTCTCACCCGCAGCCTGTTTGCTACGGTGATTGCCGGGATGGTTGCCTTTTCCGCACTCAGCTACCTGCTGCTTTAATTATGCTCCTGGCCACGGTTATCGTGGCCTTTTCATTATCAGCTTTCCCCTACGTATTAAATTCAAATAGCGGCATTGCAAATGCAAATATCATATTTGCCGGTTAATCACCGCCTCTGTAGCTTGTAGTTTATTCATGCTTTCCATGAAATAAACTTCAGGGCGCGACGGCGGCAAATGATTAGACTCGAAAATATCTATAAGACCTACCCCGGCAGCGTGCATGCGGCAATAAGCAATCTGAACCTGACGATTAATAGCGGCGAACTCTGCACCTTCGTTGGCCCCAGCGGCTGCGGTAAAACCACCCTATTACGGATGATTAATCAGCTCGATAAGCCGGACTCCGGCTATGTCTACGTGCAGGGTGTAAAAATAGCCGAAAGCGATATTATCCAGCTGCGCCGCAAAATTGGTTTTGTGATGCAAAGCGCGGCGTTATTTCCGCACCGCACGGTGGCGCAAAATATCGCCACGGTACCGCGCCTGCTCGGCTGGAGCAAAACGCAGATCCGCGCGCGCATTGCCGAGCTGGTCGATTTAATGTCGCTGGATCGCCTGCTGCTTGAGCGCTATCCGCATCAGCTTTCCGGCGGCCAGCAGGGACGCGTCGCTATCGCCAGGGCGCTGGCGGCCGACCCGCCGGTGCTGCTGATGGATGAGCCTTTTGCCGCCATCGACCCGCTGGTGCGCGAACGCCTGCAGGACGAGCTGCTGCTGCTCCAGCAGCGCCTGCATAAAACGATCGTGCTGGTGACGCACGACATTAACGAGGCCATCCGCCTGGGCGACAGAATGGCCATTTTCGAGGAGGGCGGCGTGCTGGCGCAGTTTGCCTCCCCTGACCATATTTTATCGCACCCGGCCAGCGACTTTGTCCGCCGCTTTATCGGCCCCGAGCCCAACCTCAAGCGGCTGGGCATGATTCAGGTCGGCCAGCTGCCGCGCCCC
>NZ_JAQGFU010000352.1:0-2351 GCF_030078455.1 Klebsiella sp. Ech2A
CTGCCGGGCCCGGTGCGCTGGCTGGCCTGCCGGCGCGGTCGCGATCGGCTGCTGCGTATCGGGCTGCATAAAAGGGTGGGGTTTAAGCTGGAGAATCGCTTTATGCGCGCGCGGCTGGCGCTGTTCCGCCGGGTGATGCGCCATCACGTGACCCTGGATTAACCAGCTCCTCGCGAAACCGCGCCAGGCCATCGGCTTTGCTCTGTGACGCCCGCACCAGCAGGCGGTAGCTGGCGCCGGTTTTCACGCTCAGGGCGAACGGGCGCACCAGGCGGCCAACCCGCAGGTCTTCCGCCACCAGCGTCGCATCGGCGATGGCGATCCCCAGCCCCTGCATGGCGGCGGTGATCGCCAGATCCATGGTATCGAAGTGCTGGTTTTTGCGCATCGCCAGCGGCGCATCCGGGGAGAAGTGCGCCAGCCACAGCGACCAGTCGGTTTTATCCCGCGTCGGATGTAAAAACGTCGCGCCGTCGAGGCGAGCGTCGCAGGGCGTACTGCCGCTGATGACCGGCGTCAGAGCCTCTTCGAATAGCAGATCGCCGGCGCTGTGATGGGTGCCGAAAACGATCGCCGCGTCGTAGGGCTCCGTTTTGAAGTTAACGCTGTGTTCGGTGGTGGTGGTCAGGGCTATCTGCAGCTCCGGGTGGCGCAGCTCTATCGCCACCAGCCTGGGCCCCAGCCAGCGGATGGCGCAGGTTGGCGCCTTCAGGCGCACCACCGTTTGCTGCTGACGCGCCTGCTCGGCGACGGTGACCAGGCGGCCAAACGCCGACTGGAGCTCCGGATAGAGGGCGCTGCCCTGGGGCGACAGGCGCAGCCCGCGCGCGTGGCGTTCAAAAAGCGGGAAACCGAACCATCCCTCCAGCGCGGCAATCTGGCGGCTCACCGCGCCCTGGGTCAGGCACAGCTCGCGCGCGGCGTGGGTCAGGTTGAGGTGCCTGGCAGTCACCAGAAAGGTCTCGACGGTATTAAAAGGCAGGGCGCTCCGCGACATGTCGTCTCCAGCTATGCATTTTGATCATAGGCAGTATGCCATGCTTCGTTCCGGGAATGGGACAATGCGTTGCACTTTCACCGTCTAATCAGCGGCCCGCGCTTAAACTATTATCAGCCTTGTTACGAAAACAGCTGCCGGAGCGCCCGTTCCGGCGGGATCACCCGATGTTGATATGAGGAAAAGGTCATGGCTAAACCCTACGTTCGTCTGGATAAGAGTGATGCAGCCGTGCTGCTGGTCGATCATCAGGCCGGGCTGCTGTCGCTGGTGCGCGATATCGACCCCGATAAATTTAAGAACAATGTCCTTGCCCTGGGCGACATGGCGAAGTACTTCGGCCTGCCAACGATCCTGACCACCAGCTTTGAAAATGGCCCCAACGGCCCGCTGGTGCCCGAGCTGAAGGCGCAGTTCCCGGATGCGCCCTATATCGCCCGACCGGGGAATATTAACGCCTGGGATAACGAAGATTTCGTTAAGGCCGTAAAGGCGACCGGCAAGAAGCAGCTGATTATCGCCGGGGTGGTCACCGAGGTGTGCGTGGCGTTTCCGGCGCTGTCGGCCATCGAAGAGGGGTTCGACGTCTTCGTGATCACCGACGCCTCGGGGACCTTTAATCCGATTACCCGCGATGCGGCATGGGATCGGATGTCGCAGGCGGGCGTGCAGCTGATGTCGTGGTTTGGCGCCGCCTGTGAGCTGCATCGCGACTGGAGAAATGATGTGGAAGGGCTGGGGACGCTGTTTTCTAACCACATCCCGGACTATCGCAATCTGATGACCAGCTTTAACACCTTAACCAGCAAGTAATTCCTGCCGCGGCCGGCCTGCGGCTGGCCGCTCTTCTTTCTCAGCCATGATCAAATCTCATAGCTACTATGACAACAATTCGTTTGTCGCCGTCGGCACCTTTAGATTGAATGGTTATGCAAATATAATGAGAAAGGATTAACCATGCGTCTCACTTCTCCGCTGACCACCCGCTCCAAACTCCCCGACGTCGGCACGACCATTTTTAGCGTCATCGGCCAGCTCTCCGCCGAGCATAATGCGATCAACCTTTCTCAGGGCGCGCCCAACTTTGCCTGCGATAGCCGGCTGGTTGAGGGGGTGACGCGGGCGATGGCCGAAGGGCATAACCAGTATGCGCCGATGACCGGGCTGCGCGTGCTGAAAGAGCGTATCGCCGAGAAAATCGCCGCGCTCTACGGCACCCGCTACGACGTTGACGACGAAGTGCTGATTACCGCCAGCGCCAGCCAGGGGCTCTACTCCGCCATCGGCGGGCTGGTGCATCCCGGCGATGAAGTTATCTATTTCGAACCGGCGTTCGACAGCTACGGGCCGATCG
>NZ_JAQGFU010000353.1:0-2326 GCF_030078455.1 Klebsiella sp. Ech2A
GGGGGGTGGAGGCGCAGATCCCCGATGCGGCGGTGGCGCGCGGCGTAGTCGACAAGCTGGGCGACCGCATCGCCATCTCCTCCACGACGCTGATCTACCCGGTGCTCAACGGCTTCGGGGTGAAAAAAGGCAACAGCGAAGTGAAGACCGCGCTTGAGGAGGGGCTGAAGAAGTTTAGCGCCACGCCGGAGTACGCCGCCCTGCTGAAAAAGTATAACTTCCAGCCGCCGACCGAGGCGGACCTCAACGACCTGATGCCGAAAGTGGAATAACGCCGTGGCCTACTCTTTTGAAGAACAAACGCGCATCGATCTGGCGGCGACGCTGCGCATTGTTGCCCACCTCGGCATGCACGAGGCGGTCGCCAACCACTTTAGCGCCGCCCTGTCGGCGGATGGCAAAACGTTTCTGCTCAACCCGAAGTGGCGCCACTTCTCGCGCATTCGCGCCAGCGATCTGCTGCTGCTGAACGCCGATGATGAAGATAACGCCCACCGCGCGGACGTTGACGCCACGGCGTGGGCTATCCACGGGCAGATTCACCAGCGGCTGCCGCAGGCCCGGGCGGTGCTGCATCTGCATCCGGTCTACGCCACCAGCGTCGCCTGCCTTGAGGATCCGCAGATCCTGCCTGTCGACCAGAACACCGCGCGCTACTTTCAGCGCGTGGCGGTCGATACGCTGTACGGCGGGATGGCGGATACCGTCGCCGAGGGGGCGCGGCTGGCTGGGCTGCTGGCGGATAAACGCCGCCTGCTGATGGGCAATCACGGGGTGCTGGTGACCGCCGGCTCCATCGGCGAGGCGTTTGACGATATCTGGACCCTCGAGCGCGCCTGCCAGATTCTGGTCACCGCCTGGTCAACCGGCCGGCCGCTGAAGGTGCTGTCCGATGAAGTGGCGGAGAAAACCGCCGCCGACTGGGAAAAAATCAGCGACTTTTCCCGTCAGCATTTTGAGGAGATGAAGCAGCTGATGATCGACGCCGATCCTTCCCTGCTGGACTAAGCTGCCCCAGGCTTCCCCCGGGCAACGCCGGGGGAGCCGCTTAGCGCTGCGCCAGCTCGCTGAATACCGCCTGCAGCACCTCCGGCTTGCGCCAGCCCTGGTGCAGGTCCACCACCCGCCCGCGGCTATCAATCAGCACCGACGTCGGGGTACCGATCACCTGATAGCGCTCCTGGGTTATTTTCAGCCGGTCGCGCAGCACCGGGTAGCTGATGCCGTGCTTTGCCAGCAGCGGCGCGATCTCGACGCTGTCGGGATCGGTATTGACCGCCACCACCACCACCCTGTCCGGCCAGCGCTGGCTCAGCGCCTGCAGGGTATCCATCTCCGCCAGGCAGCCGCCGCAGCCGGCGGACCAGAAATTAAGATAGATGGCCTTACCGCGCCAGCGCTCAAGGCTGGCCGCGTTGTCCTGGAGATCGAAGGCCGCCAGCGCGGGGGCCGGCTCGCCGCGCGCCAGCTTCTCCTCTTTGCAGCCGACCAGCAGCGTCAGCAGCAGCATGATAATCACCTTAGGCATGCGCATGATGGTTCACCTCTTCGCCCAAATACCTGCCGTGCTGCAGCCGCACGATGCGGTCGGCAAACTGCCCCAGCGCCGGGTTGTGGGTCACCATCACCACCGTGCGCCCCTGCCGGTGCAGATCGGTCAGCAGATCCAGCACCCGCTGCTCGTTTTCCTCATCGAGGTTGCCGGTCGGCTCATCGGCAAAAATGACCGGCGGCTCGTTGACCAGCGCCCGGGCGATGCACACGCGCTGCTGCTCGCCGCCCGACAGCTGGCTCGGCAGGTGGGTCATGCGGTGTTCAAGGCCGACCTGGGCCAGTACCGCCCGGGCGGCGGCCTCGTCCACCACGCTGTGGTAGTGCTGCGCCAGCATGATATTTTCCAGCGCCGTGAGGAACGGGATCAGGTGAAACTGCTGGAAAACGAGGCCAATTTTCTGCGCGCGAAAGGCGCGGCGCCCCTCTTCATCCAGCGCCGCCGCGTCGGTGCCGTCGAGGATGACCTGGCCCTCGCTGGCGGTATCCAGACAGGTGAGAATGTTCATCAGGGTAGTTTTCCCCGAGCCGGAAGCGCCCATAATGGCGACGAACTCACCGCGGGCGATGCACAGATTAATGTCTTCCAGCGCGGTGACCTCGCCAAATCGCTTATATAAATGACGGGTCTCAATTGCCATCTGACGCAGGGGCGTGACGGTCATGGCGTTACTCTCCTTTCAGCACTTTCGCCGGCTCGACGCTTACCGCGCGCCGCACCGGAACAATGGCCGCCAGCAGGGCGACCAGTAAAGACAGCGCCAGGGTAATCGGC
>NZ_JAQGFU010000354.1:0-2302 GCF_030078455.1 Klebsiella sp. Ech2A
GTAGAGGTGTGGGAGCTGCCCTCCGCCGAGCTGGGATCGCTCCTGGCGGCGATTCCGGCGCCGCTGGGATTGGGTAAAGTGGAGCTGGCGGACGGGCGCTGGCTCAGCGGCTTTATCTGCGAGGGGTACGGCCTGCAGGGGGCGACCGATATTACGGCCTACGGCGGATGGCGGGCCTGGCTGGCGCGTTAGGTGACGGTGTCACATATTCTGAAAAAATAGCGTCAGTTCGCTCCGGGCTGGCGCTGCTCACATGCTGAAACATTTCTGCCAATTCATTAGCAACCTTTCCGTAGGGCTCCCGCGCCGATAAGGCTATCCTTCCCCGCTTTTAATTTTTTGGCTTCTTATTGAAACTCAGGTGAATTACCGCCAATGACTCTATTGAGAGATGAAATTCGCGATCACTCAGCGGAAGAGATGCTGTTTATTCGCCGGGCCGTGGTGGCTTTTATCCTGGTGGTGGTCTGCTTTAGCATACTGATCGTCAACCTCTATCGCCTCCAGGTCAGGCAGCACGATTTCTATCAGACCCGCTCGAACCAAAACGATATTAAAATGCTGCCTATCGCGCCGAGCCGCGGGCTGATATTCGATCGCAACGGCGTTCCGCTGGTCCAGAACATCACCCTCTATCGCCTGCAGGTGATCCCCAGCAAAATCGCCGACATGAAGGCGCTGCTGCAGCAGCTGACGCCGATCGTTGATTTAACCCCTGATGATATCGCCGGCTTCCGCGACGATATGCTGCACAACAGCCGCTACAAAGAGGTGACGTTAAAATCCGCGCTCAGCGACGTCGAAGTGGCGCGCTTTGCGGTCAACGAATTCCGTTTCCCCGGCGTCACCGTGGAGAACTACCAGCAGCGTGATTACCCTTACGGCGCCGAACTGGCGCACGTTGTCGGCTACGTCTCGAAAATTAACGATAGCGATCTGCAGCGGCTGGCCAAAAACGGCGAGGCCGAGAACTATGCCGCCGACCACAATATCGGCAAGCAGGGCATTGAAGGCTATTACGAACAGGAGCTGCACGGCACCACCGGCTACCAGGAGGTGGAGGTGGATAACCACGGACGGGTGGTGCGGCTGCTGAAAGAGGTGCCGCCGGTCGCCGGTAAAAATATCTACCTGACGCTCGATCTGCACCTGCAGCAGTATATTGAATCGGTGCTCAAGGGGCAGCGCGCGGCGGTGGTGGCGGTCGACCCGCGCGACGGCGGGGTGCTGGCGATGGTTTCCAGCCCGAGCTACGATCCCAATCCCTTTGTGAAAGGCATTGGCTATAAGGCCTACCGTTCGCTGCTCGATAACGCCGACCGGCCGCTGATTAACCGCGTCACCCAGGGGCTCTACCCGCCGGCGTCGACGGTTAAACCCTATATGGCACTCTCGGCGCTTTCGGCCGGGGTAATTACGCCCACCACCACCTTCTTCGGCGCGCCGACCTGGACACTGCCGGGCACCCAGCGCCGCTACCGCGACTGGCTGAAAACCGGACACGGCATGCTCAACGTTACTAAGGCCATTGAAGAGTCGGCGGATACCTTCTTCTATCAGGTGGCCTTCGAGATGGGGATCGACCGGATTCACACCTGGCTGAGCAAGTTTGGCTACGGCCAGCCGACCGGGATCGACCTCAATGAAGAGTATTCCGGGGTGTTGCCGAGCCGCGAATGGAAGCAGCGGGTCCATAAGAAGCCGTGGTATCAAGGAGATACCATCTCGGTCGGTATCGGCCAGGGCTACTGGATTGCCACCCCGATCCAGATGGTGAAAGCGCTGACGACGCTGATCAATAACGGCAAGGTGAAGAACCCGCATCTGCTCTACTCCATGAAGCGCGGCAATAAGGTTGAGCGCTATCAGCCGCCGCAGAACGCGCCGCAGGTGGGCGATCCGAAATCGCCGTACTGGGGGATTGTGCGCAACGGGATGTACGGCATGGCCAACCTGCCAAACGGCACCGGCTACAAGCTGTTCCACACCGCGCCGTATCAGATTGCCGCGAAGTCCGGGACCTCGCAGGTCTTCAGCCTGAAGGAGAACCAGACCTACAATGCGAAAATGATCCCGGTCAGGCTGCGTGACCACATTTTCTATACCCTGTTTGCCCCGTATCAGCATCCGCGGGTGGCGATGGCGCTGATCCTTGAGAACGGCGGCGGCGACGGCGTGGTGGCAGGCCCTACGGCGCGCGCAATTCTTGACCATATCTTCGACCCGGCTAACGCGCCGGCGGCGGCGGAGGGCGGCGCGCAGGCTAACGTCCCTCAGGTCGATAGCGCCGACGCGCAGTAGC
>NZ_JAQGFU010000355.1:0-2293 GCF_030078455.1 Klebsiella sp. Ech2A
GACCTGGGCCAGCCCGCTGCGCCCGCTCACCCGCGCGACGTTCTCTAATCCCAGCAGCTCCGCCGCCTCCGTGTGCAGCGAACCGGCGAGGCCCGTTTCCAGCCCTCGGGCGCCCCGGGCGGCGTAAAAACGCCTGCGCGCCCCGGCGCCGGAGGAGAAGGCCAGCGCCTCGGCGATAAAGGTTTGCGCCAGCGCCGCCTGCCGCCGGGTGCGTTCGACGGTACCGACGATATCGCCGATCGTCAGCAGCTGCTGCGCCGAGGAGGCCAGGGTGCCGGTAATCAGCACCCACGGAATATGGCTGCGGGCGTGAGCCCGGCGCGCCTGCGAGATCCAGGTATCGTCCGCACTCCCGCAGTCCACCACCAGGTCAGGCTCAAGGGCCAGCAGGCCTTCAAGCGACAGGGTGCTGGCGCGTCCGGCAAGACGGCCCGTTTTCGGTAGCCGGGCGATGCTGTCGGGCAGCGGAGCGTCCGGGAAGAGGGAAAAATCAAATGAGGAAAACCCCAGCAGCTTTTCCGGCGCGGCGGCCAGCAGCAGCATATCGGCGGGCCCGCCCGCGCTGACAATCCGCCGGATAGCCGCAGGCGCAGGGCGTTCGCCAATGCTCAGAGCCAAAGGCGTGGCGGCGCGACTCTTCTGGCCGGGGAAGCACAGCATGAGGCTTAAAGCCTGCAGGAACGTACGGCGCGAAAAAGGCATATGTTTCTATCCTGAAACAAAGTGATGAAAAAACCGCTATATATTTACATATATAACGTTGATGAATTTGCCGGAGATCAAAAATCGACACATTAGTTTCCGCCTTACTCCATAAGGGTGAGATGAAGTCGGGGTGTCATTGGGCAGGTTATTCAGGAGGAAAAGCGCCCGGCATGGCTGAGCTGCCGGGCGTACGCTGGATGCGGTGAGGGGTTAATGCGCGGCGGCGGGCGCCGCCTTATCCGTTCCGCCGGTGCCGTCGTTTGCCGCCGGCTTAGCGGCAGGTACCACCTTATCCGTTCTGCCGATGCTATCGTTTGCCGCCGGCTTAGCGGCGGGCGCCGTCTTATCCGTTCCGCCGACGCCGTCGTTTGCCGCCGGTCGCGCAGCAGGGAGCGAATCGCAGGGCTTCTCTTTCGGGCACACCAGGTCGAGCATTTTCAAGGTCACGCCGTTGGTCCAGCCGAAGCCGTCCTGCAGCGGATACTCGCCGCCACCGCCGCCGGTGCCGGTTGAGCTGACGTCATACTTTTCCACCAGCTTCTGCTTGCTGTCATAGGTGTGCTGGACGTTGCTGAGGAAACGCCAGCTGACCTCCATCGCGATTTTCTGCTGGCCGTAGTTCTGCAGCCCTTCGGCGGCCACCCACTGCAGCGGCGCCCAGCCGTTCGGCGCATCCCACTGCTGGCCGCTGTTGACGGTGGTGGTGGTTAAACCGCCCGGCTTTAGCAGGCGAGACTGCGTCGCGGCGGCAACTTTGGCCGCCCGTTCGCTGGAGGCGGCGTTGACGTACAGCGGGAACAGGGCCGCGGCGGTGAGCTGATTGCGCACCTTGTGGCTTTTCAGATCGTAATCGGCGTACCAGCCCTCTTTGTCATTCCACAGGTATTTCTCCAGCGCCTTCTGGCGGTCGTTGGCCAGCGCGTCGTACTGTGCCGCTTTCGCGCTATCGCCGGCGGCTTTGCTGGCGCGGGCGAGGGTTTTCTCCATGCGGAACATCAGCGAGTTAAGATCGACCGGAACGATGCTGGTGGTGCGAATGGTGCCCAGCTGCTGCGGGTTATCCATCCAGCGGGAGCTGAAGTCCCAGCCGGAGGCCGCGGCGGAGCGCAGGTCGCGATAGATCTCGGTCGCCGGGCGGTTGGGGTTGTTTTTAGCGGTGGTCACGTCATCGAGCCAGGACTCCGGGCGCGGCGTGTCGTTGTCGTCCCAGTAGCGGTTCAGCAGCGCGCCGTCTTCCATGCGCACCACCCGCTTATTGGCTTTGCCCGGCGACAGCGCATCGGCGCCTTCCATCCAGTATTGGTACTCTTTCTCCATCTGCGGCAGCCAGGCTTTCAGCGCCCGATCGCCGTCGTGGGTTGCCAGCAGCTCCACCATAAACGGGAAGAACGGCGGCTGCGAACGGCTCAGGTAGTAGCTGCGGTTGCCGTTGGGGATATGTCCCCAGGTATCGATCTCGTGGCCGAAGTTGGCCACCATATCGGCCACTTTATCCCAGTGCCCGCTTTCGGCGAGGCCCAGCATGGTGAAGTAGCTATCCCAGTAGTAGACCTCGCGAAAGCGGGCACTGGGATAAAGTGGCCGATAT
>NZ_JAQGFU010000356.1:0-2285 GCF_030078455.1 Klebsiella sp. Ech2A
CCTGTGGAGCGCCACTACCGCAACGTGCTGTGCGGGCGGGTGCATACGCCGCAGAACGATAGCGCCTGGCAGGCGGCGGGCAAACAGGCTTTTCAATTATAAGGATAATCACCATGCGCGAACGAAAGAGAACCCCTTTAGCCGCGGCGCTCGTGCTGCTGGCGCTGAGCGCCCATGCAGTGGCGCAGGAGCGCGTCACCCTGCGCATTGCCGATCAAAAGGGCGGCATGCGCTCGCAGCTGGAAGCCGCGAATGCGCTGCAAAACCTGAACTACGACATCAGGTGGGCGGAGTTTCCCGCCGCCGCGCCGCTGGCGGAAGCGCTGAACGCCGGCGCGGTTGATGCCGGGATTATCGGCGATGCGCCGCTGCTCTTCGCCCTCGCCAACGGGGCGCCGGTAAAGGCGATCGCCGTCGATAAAAGCAACCCCGCCGGTACCGCGGTGCTGGTTCCGCCGGGCAGCCCGCTGAAAAGCGCGGCGGACCTAAAGGGCAAACGCATCGCCACCGGGAAGGGGTCCATCGGCCACTTTGTCGCCCTCAAGGCGCTGGAGCAGGCGGGAATATCGCCCGGGGACGTGCAGTGGGTCTTCCTCGGCCCGGTGGATGCCAAAGTGGCCCTGCTCAACGGGTCGGTGGATGCCTGGGCGACCTGGGAGCCCTACACCACCCAGCTGGTGAAAACCGCCGAGGGGCAAATTCTGGTGAGCGGCAAGGGGCTGCTGCCCGGCAACACCTTCCTTGCGGCCACCGACGCCAGCCTTAAGGATCCGGCTAAGCGGGCGGCGCTGCAGGACTATCTCCATCGCCTGGCGGGCGCCGAGCGCTGGGCCTATGCCAATCTGGACAGCTACGGCAAAACCCTCGGCGAGATTATCCGTTTCCCGCCGGAGATTGCCCGGGCGCAGTTCGCGAACCGGCAATCGCAGTGGCAGCGCCTGGATTCGCGGATCGTCGCCCAGCAGCAGGCCACCGCCGATTTTTATCAGGCCAACGGGCTGATCCGCGCCAGGCTGGACGTCACGCCGACCTTTGATGACGGCTTTACCGTCCCCGTACAAACCGCGCCTCAGGAGACCACGCCATGATCGAGACCTCTTTTTCCCGCCGCCGTTTTCTTCAGCTGAGCGCCGGTACGGCATTGGCGGCGACGGCCTGGCCGCTGTGGGCGCACGATATGGCGGCGATGCCCGCCGAGAGGGAAAACCCGGCGCTGCGCCTGGCCGAACCCTACAAAATCAGGCTGGCGATCAACAAAAGCGCGGTGTGCCTTGCCCCGGTCGCGGTGGCCGAGCAGCAGAAGTTTTTCAGCAAGTACAACCTTGACGTGGAGTTCGTTAATTTTGGTAACTCGACCGACGTTCTGCTGGAGGCGATAGCCACCGGCAAGGCGGACGCCGGCGTCGGGATGGCGCTGCGCTGGCTGAAGGCGCTGGAGCAGGGCTTTGACGTCAAGCTCACCGCCGGGACGCACGGCGGCTGCCTGAATCTGCTGACGGCAAAAAATTCGCCGTTTGGCGGCCTGGAGAGCCTGAAGGGACAGACTATCGGGGTGACCGACATGGCCGGCCCGGATAAAAACTTCTTCGCCATTTTGCTCAAACGTCACGGGATCGATCCGCTTAGCGACGTGCAGTGGAAGGTCTATCCCGCCGATCTGCTGAGCGTGGCGCTCGACAAGCGCGAGATTGCCGCCATCAGCGGCAGCGAACCCTTCAGCTATCGCCTGCTGGAGACCGGCAAGTATCAGCTGATCGCCAGCAATATGAGCGGGGATTACGCCAACCTGAGCTGTTGCGTGCTGGGGGTGAGCGGATCGCTGGCGCGGGACCACAGGCCGGCCGCCGCCGCGCTGACCCAGGCCATTCTGGAGGCGCACAGCTACGCTTCGGCCCACCCGGAAAGCGTGGCGCAGGCGTTTATGGCCCACGCGCTGAATACCAATGAGACCGAGGTCACGGGGATCCTTCACGGCCAGGGCCACGGCCACCACGCCGTCGGCGAAGCGTTCGTCAAAGAGCTGACCCAGTACGCCATTGACCTGCAGCAGGTGCAGGTGATCAAGCCCGGGACCGATCCTCATCAGTTTGCGGAGAGTATTTATGCCAACGTATTCGCCTGAGCAGGCGCTGTCGCGGCCGCGGGCCGGCGGTCCGCTGTGGGCTGAGGGCCTGCTGGCCGCCGCGCTGTGGCTGGCGGGCGGGCTCTTTACCCTCAGGTGGCCGGATGCCGGGCGGCGCTGGCCCTACAGCGAAGGCTGGGCGATAGCGCAGTTCGCGATCGCC
>NZ_JAQGFU010000357.1:0-2247 GCF_030078455.1 Klebsiella sp. Ech2A
CCCCCCAGCATTTCTGGCTGCTGTCGCCGGGGCGCGCCGTCTGGCTGCCCGGCGGCCTGCCGCACGGGCTGCAGGCGGTTGACCACGTGGTCACGCAAAATATCTACTTAACGCCCCCGGCGTCCCGACGGTTCGGCGACCGCTGGCGCGGCCTGTCCGCCACGCCGCTGCTGCACGCGCTTATCGCCGCCAGTCTTGAAGAGGGGCTGACGGCGGAGCGGCAGGCGCTGGTTTACGCCCTGCTGAACGACGAGCTGGCGCGCCTGCCCACCAGCCTCCTGTGCCACGTGACGCTGCCCAGCGACCGCCGGGTGCGCCAGGTGTGCGATACGCTATGCCGCGAGCTCGATCACGCGGCGACCCTCGCCTGGTGGGGGCAAAAGGTGGGGGCCAGCGAGCGGACCCTGGCGCGGCTTTTTCGTGAGGAGACGCAGCTGAGCTTTTCCGAATGGCGCCAGCAGATCCGCCTGCTGGAGGCGGTGTGTAATCTTGCCCGCGGGGTGGCGGTGAGCACCCTGGCAAACGATCTGGGCTACGCCAGCGCCAGCGCCTTTATCGCCATGTTTCGTAAAAAGCTGGGCGTTTCGCCCCAGCGCTATATCCAGGCCGCCGGCGTGAAGGGGTAAAAAGGAGAATAACTAAATGTTATTTATTATCAATGTGTTATTTGTTTAACGGCGTTCTGTGTGTACTCAGTGTGTAAAATTACACATCGATCACAATTCTTAACCCGCCGTCATGATTTAATCCTCTCAACCAAAACGGAGAGGAATACTCATGAAACACATGATGATTTGTTGTGGCGCTGGCGTAGCAACCAGCACCGTTGCCTTAAATAAGCTGCAGGAGTTCCTGAAAAAAGAAAATCTTCTCGCTAAGGTGCGTATTTCGCAGGGCACCGTGGCGGAAGCGAAAACGCGCGATGATATTGATTTTATCGTTTCGACTTCACCGGTTGCGCTTTCCGTTCCGGTTATTAACGCTCTGCCGCTGTTGACCGGCATGGGCACCGATAAAGTTTTCAGCAGCGTGAAAGAATTAATTCTCGCCGAGGGTTAAGCCATGTTTATTGTTGATTATATCGTGGGCCTGGGCGCCTCGGTGATGATGCCGCTGATATTTATGATCCTCGGGCTGATATTACGCCTGTCGCTCAGCAAAGCCCTGAAAGCCGGCTTAATGGTCGGGATTGGTTTTATCGGCTTAAGCATTACCGTTAACCTGATGATCGACTCCCTGACGCCGGTCAGCCACGCGCTGGTGGAGCGCTTCGGCCTGAACCTCACCGTGCTGGACGTGGGCTGGCCCGCCGCGGCGGCGGTGGCCATGGGGACGCGGGTTGGCGCGCTGGTCATTCCGGTGTGCGTGGCCATTAACGTGCTGATGCTGTACAGCAAAACCACCCGGGTGCTGAACGTCGATATCTGGAACCTGTGGCACCATGCGTTTACCGGTTCGCTGGTCACCATTATTACCGATAGCCTCTGGCTGGGTATTTTTGCGGCGGCGATTAACTGTATTATCACGATGGTTATTGCCGATCGCACCAGCGGCGATGTTGAGAAATACCTGAACCTGCCGTCTATTTCGGTCCCGCACGGTTTCTCCGCCTCATTTGTTCCGGCGGCATGGCTGGTGAATGCGATTGTCGATCGTATCCCGGTGATTCGCGATATTAAAATTGATACCGAAGTGATTCAGAAAAGGCTCTCTATTCTTGGCGATCCGGCGTCGCTCGGCGCAATTATCGGGGCGCTACTGGGTATTATTGCCGGTATCGAAGTGAAGGCCATTTTACAAACGGCAATTACCATGGCGGCGGTGATGACCATTATTCCGCGCATGGCCAAAATGCTGATGGAAGGGGTGTACCCGATCAGCGAGCGTATTCAGGAGATTGCCCAGTCGCGCGCCGGTTCGTTCGGTAAAATTGCCATCGGCCTCGACTCGGCGGTTAGCGTTGGCCATCCGGTGACGCTGTCGGTGTCGATGCTGATGATCCCCGTCATGCTGGTGCTGGCGGCGATTATTCCGGGCAACCAGTTCCTGCCCTTCGCCTCGTTAACCGGCCTGCCGTTTGCCTTTGTGCTGGTTACCGCGGTATGCCGGGGCGATATGTTCCGCACGCTGCTTACCGGCCTGCTGACGCTTAGCCTGGCGCTGCTGATAGGCACCAACCTGGCGCCGATTGTCACCAGCACGGCGGTGAGCACCGGCTTCTCCCTGCCGCAGGGCACCACCAGCATC
>NZ_JAQGFU010000358.1:0-2246 GCF_030078455.1 Klebsiella sp. Ech2A
CCGCCGGGTCCAGGGTCATACCGACCCACGGCGCTTTCAGCAACACCAGCACCTCCTGGCCTTCATCCAGGCCGAGTCGTTCGGCGCTTTGGGCGGTGATCGCGACTTTAAAGCGGGTTTGGCCGTCGGCCAGCAAAACCTCAACGTGCTGCTGCACCTGCTGATGGTCGCGGCCGGTGATGGTGCCAAACCACTGGTTACGGGCGCTGGTTTGCAGGGAGAAGCGGGAGATAGCGGCGAGCAGGCTGTCGAGGGGCAGCGCGTCGTCGTCGCTCAGGACGTCAAACGCTTTCTGTTGAATCTGCGCCAGCAGGTCGTAAAGCTGGATCAGCCGCTGGCCGTAGCGGGTCAGCACCGCGCCGCCGCCGCCTTTACCGCCGGTGGCGCGGTCAACCAGCGCCTGCTCGCTAAGCTGATTCATTTCGTTAATGGCATCCCACGCGCTTTTATAGCTGATGCCGGCATTTTTCGCGCCCTGGCTAATGGAACCCGTCTGGTCAATCTGCTTTAGCAGGGAGATGCGGCGAGGGTCGGCGAACAGGCGCTGCTGTAATTTCAGGGTGAGGAGAATTTCGGCCTGCATAATAATATCCTGGCAAAAAGAGTATTGTGACCGATAGCGGGCATCTTGCAAGATAGTTCTCTGGCGGCAGTCGGTGAGGCATCGCACAAATGGGGCGTGTTTTTCCTGCTGAAACGGTTACACTTAAGCATTCGTACTTTCTGGAGCCCACTATGTTAGAGCTATTGAAAAGTCTGGTTTTTGCCGTGGTCATGGTCCCGGTGGTGATGGCTATCATCCTCGGTCTGATTTACGGTCTGGGCGAAGTGTTCAACATCTTCTCCGGCGTCGGTCATAAAGATCGCGGCCAGCAAAAAAGCTGATTTCCTGACGCCCGGTTCCTCCGGGCGTTTTTTTATCCCTTCCTTTTGATCCTCATCTGGTTACCACCAATTCGCGCTGGGAAAACCCCAATCTTGTCGTTATATTAGCCCCTACATAACGCACGCACAGGAGTTTCAGATGGCACGTCAATGGTTACGTCTTTTTGTTGGGGCAACGCTAACGCTCTCCGTTGCTGGACACGCGCTGGCAGAAGAGGGAAAGATAACGGTCTTCGCGGCGGCTTCATTAACCAACGCGATGCAGGATATCGCGAAGGCCTATAAGCAGGAGAAAAAGGTTGATGTGGTTTCATCCTTCGCCTCCTCTTCAACGCTGGCACGGCAAATTGAAGCGGGCGCGCCTGCTGACCTGTTTATCTCCGCGGACCAGAAGTGGATGGATTACGCAGTCGAGAAAAAAGCGATTGATACCGCCACGCGCGCAACGCTGCTGGGAAACAGCCTGGTCGTCGTTGCGCCTAAGGCCAGCGCGCAGGGCGATATTACCATCAGCAGCAAAACCGACTGGACCAGCCTGCTGAAGGGCGGCCGTCTGGCGGTGGGCGATCCGGAGCACGTGCCGGCCGGGATCTATGCTAAAGAAGCGCTGCAGAAGCTGGGCGCGTGGGACACCCTGTCAGCGAAGCTGGCTCCGGCGGAAGACGTGCGCGGGGCGCTGGCGCTGGTTGAACGTGACGAAGCGCCGCTGGGCATTGTTTACGGCTCGGATGCGGTTGCCAGCAAAGGGGTTAAAGTCGTGGGCACCTTCCCGGAAGATTCGCATAAGAAGGTTGAGTATCCGCTGGCTATCGTTGATGGACATAAAAATGCAACCGTCAGCGCATTCTATGACTACCTGAAAGGGCCTGAGGCGTCAGCCATCTTCAAACAATACGGATTTACTACGCGCCAATGATTTTAAGCGATCCCGAATGGCAGGCGGTGCTGCTGAGCCTCAAAGTATCATCCCTGGCGGTGGTGTTTAGCTTACCTTTCGGGATCTTCTTTTCCTGGCTGCTGGTCAGGCGCAGCTTCCCCGGAAAAGCGCTGCTCGACAGCCTTCTCCACCTGCCGCTGGTGCTGCCGCCGGTGGTGGTTGGCTACCTGCTGCTGATTGCAATGGGCAGGCGCGGGTTTATCGGCAGCTGGCTGTACGACTGGTTTGGCCTGACGTTTGCTTTTAGCTGGCGCGGCGCGGTGCTGGCGGCGGCGGTGATGTCGTTTCCCTTAATGGTACGGGCGATTCGTCTGGCGCTTGAAGGGGTCGATATCAAGCTGGAGCAGGCGGCGCGCACCCTGGGCGCCGGGCGCTGGCGGGTGTTCTTTACCATCACCCTGCCGCTGACGCTGCCGGGCATTAT
>NZ_JAQGFU010000359.1:0-2224 GCF_030078455.1 Klebsiella sp. Ech2A
TGTTCGGGTTATGATTCAGGAAATCCCGCCACAGGACTTCGGCAATGTCAGCCATTCCCATCGGGGCACCCGGGTGGCCGGATTTGGCTTTCTGTACCGCGTCCATGCTCAGCGCACGAATAGCGTTCGCCAGCTCTCTACGCGATGACATCGTCCGCCTCCTGTTTTTCCAGCAGCTCGCTGAGCATCGTCTCCAGCTTTTGCTGGTCCTGGGCAAACAGGCGAATGCCCTCCGCCAGCTTATCGACCGCCATCGGGTCCTGATTGTGCAGCCAGTAGAACTCGGACTCGGTCAGCGGCGACGGCGGTACCTCGCCGGCCTGCGGAGGCACCAGCGCAACGCGAAGATCGCCCTCCATTCGGCTGAGCTCCTCCAGCAGCGCGGGGGCGATGGTCAGGCGATCGCAGCCGGCCAGCGCTATCACCTGCGCCGTTTTACGGAAGCTCGCGCCCATAATCACCGTCGGATAGCGGTGCTTCTTATAGTAGTCGTAGATATTGCGCACCGAGACCACGCCCGGATCGTTCTCCGCCGCGTCGTCTTCCAGCAGATTACGTTCGCGATACCAGTCGTAGATTCGCCCGACGAAGGGCGAAATCAGCCACACTCCCGCTTCGGCGCAGGCGCGCGCCTGGGCAAACGAAAAGAGCAGCGTCAGGTTGCAGTGAATGCCTTCACGCTCCAGCTCCTCCGCCGCCTTAATCCCCTGCCACGTCGCCGCCAGCTTGATCAGCACGCGGGAGCGGTCAATTCCGGCCTGTTCGTACAGGCGGATCAGCTTGCGCGCTTTTGCCACGCACAGCCCGCGGTCGTAAGAGAGGCGGGCGTCCACTTCCGTCGACACCTTGCCCGGCACCTGGCCCAGCAGCTCGAGGCCAATATTCACCGCCAGCTTATCGCCGGCGTTAATCAGCCGCGTTTGCGCCGTGCCGCCCTGCTCGCAGGCCCAGGCGATAGCCTGCTCGATCAGCGGGCGATAGAGCGGCTGCGCAGCGGCCTTGAGGATCAGCGACGGGTTGGTCGTGGCATCCTGCGGATGGTATTCACGGATAGCGGTGATATCGCCGCTGTCCGCAACGACGGTGGTCACTTCTTTCAGTTTTTCCAGAATGGTCATCGTGATGACTCCTTTATTCTTCTGCGCGGGCCGCACCGTCCGGGTGAACCAGCGTTTCGTAGTAATCGATACGCTGCACCTTCGGCCCGGAGCGCCCGGCTTCAAACTCGGCGGCAAGCCAGGTATCGACCAGCATCAGCGCCAGCTCGCTGCCGACAACCCGCGCCCCGAGGGTCATAATTTGCGCATTATTGCTTTTGCGGGCGCGATCGGCCGAGTAAACGTCATGACACTGCGCGGCGCGAATGCCGGGTACCTTATTCGCCACAATCGCCATCCCGATGCCGGTGCCGCAAAACAGCAGCCCGCGCTCAAAGGTGCCCTGGCGGATAGCCGAAGCCAGGTTAAAGGCGATATCCGGGTAGATCTGCTCATTTCCCGCCACGTCGTGGCTGAAATCAACGACCTCGATATCCCGCTGCTGAAGATGTTCCTTTACCAGATTTTTCAGTCCGGTCGCAGCATCATCCGCACCGATTGCGACTTTCAACATTTTTCTTACCTCATCAATGACAGCGTTAGTATCAAACTTATGTTCAGAAGCCGCTCGTGTGATGGATTCAGGCTGGAATTCCCGGCCGCTTAACTGAACTAAAGTTCACTAGTTGTTCGTATGTAATAAGGTTTAGCAAGAAAACGACGGCTAAAAAAGGGGGAATCGCACAAAAAATAGCTTTATTAAGCAAATCACGACCGCGATCACATATCCACCTGCTGAACATTTGATTGAATCATGTGATCTGATAGCGTTCATTTGTGATGGTACAAATGGCCAGAAACTGGCGGCTGGGAAACTAAATACAAATCATCTGGAGAAGACAAAATGAGCTGGATTTTTAACCGACCGTCAGACTTTGCAAAAGAAATGGTGGCGGGCTTCGTCAGCGCGCACGCGTCAATGGTGCGCCAGGTTCCCGGCGGTGTCGTGCGCAACACCCAAAGCCGGCCGGGCGGCGTGGCTATCGTGGTCGGCGGCGGATCCGGGCACTACCCCGCCTTCGCCGGGCTGGTGGGCCAGGGCCTGGCCCACGGCGCGGCCATGGGCAACCTTTTCGCCTCCCCTTCGGCGCAGCAAATCTGCTCCGTCGCGCGGGCGGCCAACAACG
>NZ_JAQGFU010000035.1:0-32651 GCF_030078455.1 Klebsiella sp. Ech2A
ATTGAAGGCGCATCGATGGCCGCCGGCAAACACCATGACGCCGATCGCCAGTACGGTAAGGGTCAGGATCCCGCCGCCCAGCGCGCGGGGGATGGTACGCTGCGGATCTTTAGCCTCTTCGGCGGCCATCGATGCGCCTTCAATAGCCAGAAAGAACCAGATAGCAAAAGGAATGGCCGCGAACATTCCCGGCAGCGCCAGCCCGCTGAAGCTCTCCGCCCCGGCCCAGCCGTTAGCGGTGAAGTGGCTCCACGAGAAGCCCGGAGCGACCACGCCCATAAACACCAGCAGTTCGAAAATCGCCAGCAGGGTGACAATCAGCTCAAAGGTAGCGGCAATGCCGACGCCGAGGATGTTCAGCGTCATAAAGATGACGTAGGCGCCGCAGGCCACCCATTTCGGATCCAGCGCCGGAAACTGGACGTTGAGGTAGGCGCCAATCGCCATGGCAATCGCCGGCGGGGCGAAGACAAACTCAATCAGCGTCGCGAAGCCGGCAATAAAGCCGCCGGTCGGGCCAAAAGCGCGGTAGGCGTAGGCGAACGGGCCGCCGGCGTGGGGGATCGCGGTCGTCAGCTCGGTAAAACTAAAAATAAAGGCGCAGTACATGGCGGCAACCGCCAGCGCCACGATGAGAAATCCCAGCGTCCCGGCCTGGGACCAGCCGTAGCTCCAGCCAAAATACTCCCCGGAAATAACCAGCCCAACGGCAATCCCCCACAGGCGGAAACTGCCGAGCGTTCTTTTTAGCGTTGTGGTGTGCTCTGTCATTTTTGCGACCTCGCCAGATAAAGTTATCCGGCTCACCACGCTATTTTATTTGCCAGCTTAGGCCTGGGCAGTGCTCAACAAAATACGCGAGTATTTTGAACGCCCTTTAGGGCGGCCCGCAGGGTGAGCGCAGCGAATAAATCCTCACGTACTACGTGTACGCTCCGGTTTTCGCGCGCTGTCCATGCCCAAACTGCCTGCAACAATGACGCCTGGTGAACCTGGTATTTCAGATATGTGGAGGGTTGCAAAGAGAGTGCCAGGTCAGAGCCCTGATAAACGCGGAGGGTTAGCCGCGGGACGATCCAAAAAGGGGCAGCCTGCGCGCGCAAAGATATGCGCCCTGGTGCAGCTGCCCACAAATGTCGCGCTAGTCGCGAACGACGGCGCCCGCGTCCTGTTGAATCACCGGGCCCTCTTTTACCTTCAGGCTGAGGCCGCGGGTCTCCAGCTCGGCGTGACGAATGCGCAGACCGCGGGTCGCCTCGATGTTGACGTTGCTAAAGTGGAACCCGCTCAGCGGCGCCTCCGGCGTGCCGATAATATAGGCCGCCGCTTTGCTATCGCCGGTGGAGGTTAAATTTTCCACGGTGATGTTGCTGAAGTGCGGGGTTTTATATTTGTCGAACGGCTGTTTCGGGTCGCTGTCCGGCGGATAGATCTGCTCGCCGAGGGTAAATCCTCCGGCCTGCAGCTGCTTGTCGACCTCGGCCTGCACGATAGGCGCGGCCTTGTAGTAGGCGGAGAAAACCAGCGGCACCTCGACGTTATGCATGGTGGTATTGCGGTAAACGATATTTTTTACCTCGCCGCCTTTGCCGCGCGGGCTCTTAATGCGAATGCCGTACATTGCGCCTTCAAAGGTATTGTTTTCCACCAGCACGTTGTTGACGCCGCCGGCGCTTTCGCTGCCGATAGAGATACCGCGCCCCTGCCTGAGCGTATTGTTGGCGATATAAATATTATCGACCACCCCGTCAGGGAAGCGCGGATCGGCTTTCTCCGCTTTGATGGCGATATGGTCGTCATTGCAGTCGATATAGTTGTTGGTGATGCGGATGTTCTGGCTGTCGATAGGATCGATGGCGTCGGTATTCGGCGCATGCCACGGGGATAAAATTCGCGTGCCGTTAATGTCAATATCGTGCGCGTAGCGGGTGACGATGTGGAAGCTGGGCGAGTGGGTGAGGGTAACGCCGTCGATCAGTACGTTGCTCGAACGGGTAATGTAGATCAGCCGCGGCCGGTCGGTGCCGCCTTTCTTGCCGCTGGCGCGAATATTTTCTCGCCAGCGCTCCCACCATACCGCTCCCTGGCCGTCGATGGTCCCTTCACCGACGATAGCGACGTTTTGCGCATCGGCGATGCTAATAAACGGCAGCCAGCCGTTTTCCGCTGCGGCATACTGCGTTTTTTCATCTCCGCGCCAGGCTGCGACTTCGCTTGAGGCGACGAGCGTCGCGTCTTTCTCCAGCCTGAGCCGAATATTACTTTTCAAAAACAGCGGATTGCTCAGATAGTTTCCCTTCGGGATCCGCACCGTGCCGCCCCCTGCGGCGGCGCAGTCATCGATCGCTTTTTGAATGGCGTCGGTATTCAGCGCAATCTGCAGCCGGTGGCCTTCTGCTCCGTATTGGGTGACGTCGCAGACTCTATCCGCAAACGTCACCGCGCTGGCGGCGAGAGCCGTATGAAAGGGGATGACGCCGACGATAGCGGCGGCAGCCAACAGAGGAAAGGGACGGGTTGTCATCTGATTATCCTTTTTTGGGTATTGTGTTTTGTAAAAATAGCAACATTGTTTTATTTTTTTGTTTATGCCGATCACGTTTTGCTTTTTGTCATTTAAATGCCCAGAACCCGCGCTCATTTTTCGGGCAAACGCCCGTAAAACGGCGTGAAAAGCGGCGTCTGTTTTGCAATTTCATCTGCGTCGCGGTATAACTGCATTTCTTTGGATGTTTAGATGTCCATACGTTTAGAAGGTAATATGCAAAGTACACCGCAGCAGAATGAGCCGCTGAAGCGCACCATGAAGACCCGCCACCTGATCATGCTCTCGCTGGGCGGCGTGATTGGCACCGGCCTGTTTTTTAATACCGGCTATATCATCTCGACCACCGGAGCGGCGGGAACGCTGCTGGCCTATCTGATTGGCGCCCTGGTGGTCTGGCTGGTGATGCAGTGCCTTGGCGAGCTGTCGGTGGCAATGCCGGAGACCGGCGCGTTTCACGTCTACGCCGCTCGCTATCTCGGCCCGGCAACGGGATACACGGTGGCGTGGCTCTACTGGCTGACGTGGACGGTGGCGCTCGGCTCAAGCTTTACCGCCGCCGGTTTCTGTATGCAGTACTGGTTTCCGCAGGTGCCGGTGTGGGTATGGTGCGTGGTGTTCTGCGCGGTGATTTTTTTCCTCAACGTCATCTCCACCCGCTTCTTTGCCGAAGGCGAGTTCTGGTTTTCGCTGGTCAAAGTCGTCACCATCATCGCCTTTATTATTCTCGGCGGGGCGGCGATATTCGGCATTATCCCGATGCAGGACGGTTCGCCGGCGCCGGGGCTGCGTAACCTGACCTCTGAAGGCTGGTTCCCGCACGGCGGCCTGCCGATCCTGATGACCATGGTAGCGGTGAACTTCGCCTTCTCCGGGACCGAACTGATCGGCATCGCGGCGGGTGAAACGCAAAACCCGCATAAGGTCATCCCGATCGCCATTCGTACCACCATCGCCCGGCTGATTATCTTTTTTGTCGGCACCGTGTTTGTGCTGGCGGCGCTGATCCCGATGCAGCAGGCGGGAGTGGAGAAAAGCCCGTTTGTGCTGGTCTTTGAAAAGGTGGGCATCCCCTACGCGGCGGATATCTTTAACTTCGTGATCCTGACGGCGATCCTGTCGGCGGCCAACTCCGGCCTCTACGCCTCCGGGCGGATGCTATGGTCGTTGGCGAACGAGCGGACCCTGCCGGCGTGCTTCGCCAAAGTGAACAAAAACGGCGTGCCGCTGACCGCGCTGTCGGTGAGCATGCTTGGCGGCGTGCTGGCGCTGTTTTCCAGCGTAATTGCGCCAGATACGGTGTTTGTCGCGCTGTCGGCGATTTCCGGCTTTGCGGTGGTGGCGGTGTGGCTCAGCATCTGCGCCTCACACTTTATGTTCCGCCGTCGCCATCTCCAGCAGGGTAAAGCCCTGAGCGAGCTGCACTATCGCGCGCCCTGGTATCCGCTGGTGCCGGTGCTGGGATTCATTTTATGCCTGGTGGCCTGCGTGGGCCTGGCGTTTGACCCCAGCCAGCGCATTGCGCTGTGGTGTGGGATCCCCTTCGTGGCGCTGTGCTATGGTGCCTGGTATCTGACCCACTCACGACAACTCAACAGGGAGCAACAGCATGTCGCAGAATAACCCGTTAACCTCTATCCTCGCCCGGGAGCCCTTTGTGCTGCTCGACGGTGCGATGGCGACGGAGCTGGAAGCGCGCGGCTGTAATCTGGCCGATAGCCTGTGGTCGGCGCGGGTGCTGCTGGAAAATCCGCAGCTGATTCGCGACGTGCACCTCGACTATTTCCGCGCCGGCGCGCAGATCGCGATCACCGCCAGCTATCAGGCCACCCCGGCGGGCTTCGCCGCCCGCGGGCTGGATGAGGCGCAGTCGAAAGCGCTGATCGGAAAAAGCGTTGAGCTGGCGCGCAAGGCGCGGGAAGCCCGCCTCGCGGAAAACCCGCAGGCCGGCACGCTGCTGGTCGCCGGTTCGGTGGGGCCGTACGGCGCCTATCTTGCCGATGGTTCGGAATATCGCGGCGATTACCAGCGCAGCGCGGAAGAGTTTCAGGCCTTCCATCGCCCGCGCGTGGAAGCGCTTCTCGATGCCGGAGCCGATCTGCTGGCCTGCGAAACCCTGCCGTCCTTTGCCGAAATTAAGGCGCTGGCGCTGCTGCTGGCTGAGTACCCGCGCGCTCGCGCCTGGTTCTCGTTTACCCTGCGCGACGCCGGGCATCTCAGCGACGGCACGCCGCTGAGCGACGTGGTGGCGGCGCTTGCGGACTCTCCGCAGGTGGTGGCGCTGGGTATTAACTGTATTGCGCTGGAGAACACTACCGCCGCGTTGCAGCATCTGCACGGTTTGACCGCGCTGCCGCTGGTGGTCTATCCCAACTCCGGGGAGCACTACGACGCGGTGAGCAAAACCTGGCACCATCACGGCGAGTCCTGCGTTGCCCTCAGCGAGTATCTGCCGCAGTGGCTGGCGGCGGGGGCAAAACTGATTGGCGGCTGCTGTCGTACCACGCCGAAAGATATTGCCGCCCTGGCGGCCAAACGCTGACCAATAGCCCGGCTACGGCGCAGCGCGCCGCCGGCCGGGCGTCTCCCCACCCCCGCAATGCTTGCCGGGGCCGGCGCTCCCGCTTCTCAATCCCCGTTTTTAACTATCGTTTGCCGCTTTTTTTCTAATGACGATTGGCTATTAGCCAGAATTTTTAATTACTTCATCAATCGCATCAGGCCGGAAATACTGCACCCATAACAACAAAGGGGAGCAGACATATGGCACACGCATCGCGCATTACACTTTTCGCCGCCCTGGCATTCGCCGCTTTTCAGGCCCATGCGGTCAACGTCACCGTGGCGTATCAAACCTCCGCCGAGCCGGCGAAAGTCGCCCAGGCGGACAATACCTTTGCCAAAGAGAGCGGGGCGACCGTTGACTGGCGCAAGTTCGACAGCGGGGCGAGCATCGTGCGCGCGCTGGCCTCCGGCGATGTCCAGATTGGCAACCTCGGCTCCAGCCCGCTGGCGGTCGCCGCCAGTCAGCAGGTGCCGATTGAAGTCTTCCTCCTCGCCTCAAAGCTCGGCAACTCCGAAGCGCTGGTGGTGAAAAAGGACATTACTAAACCCGAAGATTTGATCGGTAAGCGCATCGCGGTGCCGTTTATCTCCACCACCCACTACAGCCTGCTGTCGGCGCTGAAGCACTGGGGCATTAAGCCGGGCCAGGTGCAGATTATCAACCTGCAGCCGCCGGCGATTATTGCCGCCTGGCAGCGCGGAGACATTGACGGCGCCTACGTTTGGGCTCCTGCGGTCAACGCCCTGGAAAAAGAGGGCAAGGTGCTGACCGATTCGTCGCAGGTCGGCGAGTGGGGCGCGCCAACCCTGGACGTGTGGGTGGTGCGTAAAGACTTTGCCGAGAAGCACCCTGAGGTGGTGAAAGCCTTTGCGAAGAGCGCTATCGACGCCCAGCAGCCCTACATCGCTAACCCGGACGCGTGGCTGAAGCAGCCGGAAAATATCAGCAAGCTGTCGCGCCTGAGCGGCGTGCCGGATGCGGACGTTCCCGGGCTGGTGAAGGGCAATACCTACCTGACCGCGGCGCAGCAGGCGCAGGAGCTGAACGGGCCGGTGAACAAGGCGATTATCGATACGGCTAAGTTCCTCAAAGAGCAGGGCAAAGTACCCGATGCCGGCGCCGATTACAGCCAGTACGTCACCGACCGTTTTGTAAAATAAAGGAGGTCACGATGCTGCAAATCTCGCATCTCTTTGCCGACTACGGCGGCAAACCGGCGCTGGCGGATATCAACCTGACGCTGGACAGCGGCGAACTGCTGGTGGTCCTTGGGCCGTCAGGCTGCGGTAAAACCACGCTGCTGAACCTGATTGCCGGATTCGTGCCTTATCAGCACGGCAGCATCGTCCTTGAAGGGCAGCGCGTAAGCGGACCGGGCGCCGAACGCGGCGTGGTCTTTCAGCATGAAGGCCTGCTGCCGTGGCGTAACGTGCAGGATAACGTGGCGCTGGGGCTGCAGCTGGCGGGCGTGGACAAAGCGCTCCGTCGGGAAACCGCGGCGCAGATGCTGAAGAAGGTGGGCCTCGAAGGGGCTGAAAAACGCTTTATCTGGCAGCTTTCCGGCGGCCAGCGTCAGCGGGTGGGGATCGCCAGAGCGCTGGCGGCAAACCCGCAGCTGCTGCTCCTTGACGAGCCGTTCGGCGCGCTGGACGCCTTTACCCGTGAACAGATGCAAACCCTGCTGCTCGGCCTGTGGCACGAGACCGGCAAACAGGTCCTGCTTATCACCCATGATATTGAAGAGGCCGTGTTTATGGCCACCGAGCTGGTGCTGCTGTCGCCGGGCCCGGGGCGGGTGCTGGAGCGGCTGCCGCTCGACTTTGGCCGCCGCTTCGTCGCCGGCGAGTCCTGCCGCAGCATTAAATCCGATCCGCGCTTTATCGAGCAGCGTGAATACGTGCTGAGCCGGGTATTTGAACAACGGGAGGCCTTCTCATGAGCGTGGTCATCAACGATAAACCGCGTCGGCGGCCGCTGAAGTGGCGCTGGCCCGTTTCCCGTCAGCTGACGCTGAGCGCGGCGACGCTGGCGGTGCTGCTGGCTATCTGGTGGGCCGTCGCGGCGCTCCAGCTGGTTAGCCCGCTGTTTCTGCCGCCGCCGGGCCAGGTGCTGCACAAGCTGATCGCCATTGCCGGCCCGCAGGGCTTTATGGATGCTACCCTCTGGCAGCATCTGACGGCGAGCCTGACGCGGATCGTCATCGCGCTGCTGGCGGCGGTGCTGCTCGGCGTTCCGGTGGGGATCGCCATGGGCCTGAGCCCGACGGTGCGCGGCATTCTCGATCCGTTAATTGAGCTCTACCGCCCGGTGCCGCCGCTGGCCTATCTCCCGCTGATGGTTATCTGGTTCGGCATCGGCGAAACGTCGAAGATCTTATTGATCTATCTGGCGATCTTCGCCCCGGTGGCGATGTCGGCGCTGGCGGGGGTGAAAAGCGCCCAGCAGGTACGCATCCGCGCCGCCCAGTCGCTAGGCGCCAGCCGCGCGCAGGTGCTGTGGCTGGTTATTTTACCCGGCGCGCTGCCGGAGATCCTTACCGGCCTGCGCATTGGTCTTGGCGTCGGCTGGTCAACGCTGGTGGCCGCGGAGCTGATCGCCGCCACCCGCGGGTTAGGTTTTATGGTGCAGTCCGCCGGCGAATTCCTGGCCACCGACGTGGTGCTGGCCGGGATTGCGGTGATTGCGATAATTGCGTTTCTGTTGGAACTGGGGCTGCGCGCGCTGCAGCGCCGCCTGACGCCCTGGCATGGAGAAGTACAATGAGTGAACGTCTGAGCATTACCCCGCTGGGGCCCTATATTGGCGCGCAGGTAGCCGGCGTGGACCTCGCGCGTCCGCTGAGCGATAACCAGTTTGAGCAGCTGTATCACGCGGTGCTGCGCCATCAGGTGGTGTTCCTGCGCGAGCAGAATATTACCCCGCAGCAGCAGCGCGATTTTGCGCTGCGCTTTGGCGACCTGCATATTCATCCGGTCTATCCCCACGCGCCGGGCGTCGATGAAATTATCGTGCTCGACACCCATGATGATAATCCGCCGGATAACGACAACTGGCATACCGACGTCACGTTCATCGAGACGCCGCCCGCCGGCGCGATTCTGGCGGCGAAAGAGCTGCCGTCCACCGGCGGTGATACCCTGTGGACCAGCGGCGTGGCGGCGTACGAAGCGCTTTCCGAGCCTTTTCGCCAGCTGTTGAGCGGCCTGCGGGCGGAGCATGATTTCCGTAAATCGTTCCCGGAGTATAAATACCGCGGCAGTGAAGAGGAGCACCGGCGCTGGCTGGAGGCGGTGGAGAAGAACCCGCCGCTGCTGCATCCGGTGGTGCGCACGCATCCGGTGACCGGCAGGCAGGCGCTGTTCGTTAACGAAGGCTTTACCACGCGCATTGTTGACGTCACCGAGAAAGAGAGCGAGGCGCTGCTGGGCTTCCTGTTTAGCCATATAACGAAACCGGAGTTTCAGGTGCGCTGGCGCTGGCAGCCGAACGATGTGGCGATTTGGGATAACCGCGTGACCCAGCATTACGCCAACGCCGACTATCTGCCGCAGCGGCGCATTATGCACCGGGCGACGATCCTCGGCGATAAGCCGTATTACCGGGCGGGATAGCGCCCCGGGACGCCCGGCTATGGCGCTGCGCGCCGCAGGCCGGGAGATGACGCTTTATAGATGCGCGCCGATATAGCGCTGATAGCGGTTGGCCTTCAGGTAGGTCAAATCCACCAGCACCAGCCCGTCCACGCAGTTGTTGAAGTCAGGGTCGCTGCCGAAATCGATAAACTGCACGCCGCCCGGCTCGCACACTTCTGAGTATTGCTTATACAGCGGGGGAATGGCGCAGCCGAGGTTGCCGAGCAGCGACTTCAGCCGGGTGAGATCCTCGGCATAATCCTCGCCGCTAAACTGCGCCAGCACGTCCGGTAGCGAAGCGGGATAGGGACGCCGCGATTCCGCCAGCGGGTGGGTCGCCGGGAACCACAGCCGATAGAAAGCCACCAGCAGATCGCGGGCCGCCGGCGGCAGGCCGCCGGAAATCGACACCGGGCCGAACAGATAGCGGTAGTGCGGGTAGCGTGCGAGGTAGGCGCCGATGCCCGACCACAGATAGTCCAGCCCGCGCCGTCCCCAGTAGCGCGGCTGAATAAAGCTGCGCCCCAGCTCAATACCGTACTGGAGAATGTCGTCCATCCGCTGGTCGTAATGGAACAGGCTGTAGCTGTAAATCCCCTCCAGCCCACGCTTTTCCAGCTGCATTGCGGTGGGCATAAAGCGATAGGCGCCAACGATCTCCAGATCTTCCTCATCCCACAGAATCAGGTGCAGATAATCGTCATCATAGCCGTCGACGTCGCGACGCTTGCCGCTACCTTCCCCCACCGCGCGGAAGGCGATCTCCCGCAGGCGGCCGAGCTCGCGTAGCAGCGGGGCGTCGTCCTGACCGTTGCGCTGCCACAGGTAGATGGTTTTGCCATCGGCGGTATGCCCCAGGCACTCCGCGCGGTGCAGCTCGCGTTTTATCAGCGCGCGATCTTCAGGACGGGCGATGGCGCTTTCCGTTTTGAAGAGTCCCGCCAGACCTTTCCCCATCAGCTCGACGTGGCGATAGCAGCGGTCCGCCAACTCCCGGGGAGACATCTGCGGACTATACCAGCTGGACCAGGCAATCTGCTGACCAATGCCGATCGGCAGGCTGCTGTTGCGGCGCCGGAACATTTGCTGCATGAGCAGCAGCAGCGGCAGGTTTTCTGAAAGCAGGGTGCTGGCGTAGAACAGGGCGCTGTTGTGCGCGCGGATCCACACCGGCAGCAGCGGGGCGCGATATTTGGTCGCCAGCTTGATAAAGCCGGGGTGCCATTTCTTATCGCGGATCCCCCGGCGCGTCGGGCGCGAGACTTCACCTGCCGGGAAAAAGATCAGCACGCCGCCGTTTTGCAGCTGGCGATCCATTTGCTGCAGCGCGGCTTTAGCGGTACGGCCGTTGATATTATCGACCGGAATGAACAGCGAGCTGAGCGGCTCAAGGTGGGTCAACAGGCGGTTGGTCACGACTTTTACATCGCGGCGAACGCGGGAGACGGCATAGAGTAGCGCCAGGCCGTCGAGGGTACCGGTAGGATGATTGGCGACGATCACCAGCGGGCCGTGCTCGGGAATTTGTTCCAGATCGTGCGCCGGGATCGCGCAGCGAATATTCAGGTGTTCCAGCACCTGTTCGACCGTATCGAGCCCCTTCAGGTGACGATGGCGGGCGGCAAACTGTTGAAACTCTTCCTCATGGAGCAGTTTTTTTAGCAGCTTCTTTTGCCAGGCGGCGGGCCTGGCCTGAGGCCACAGGTCGTCGAGTACATGATCGAGACTAAACATAGCGCTTCCTCCTCCGTCCTGCCCAGACAGTAGAAGGTGGAAGTGTCGCTTATATTGCAGTTCGGTGAAGATTCGGCATTGGCAGGCCCGAAAGCGCGGCGCAGGTCAGGAGAGTTCCCGGCCTGCGCGCGGAGGCTGTCGCCCGCAAGACGGGTTTAGCGCAGGATTTTCTTCTCGGCGAGATCGAGGGCGAAGTAGCTGAAGATCAGATCCGCGCCGGCGCGCTTAATGGCTCCAAGACTTTCCAGAACCACTTTTTCTTCATCGATGGCGCCCGCCTGGGCGGCAAATTTGATCATCGCGTACTCGCCGCTGACCTGATAAGCGCCAATCGGCAGATCGCTGCGCTCGCGGATATCGCGCAGGATATCAAGATAGGCGCCGGCCGGTTTCACCATCAGGCAGTCAGCACCCTGGGCTTCATCGAGCAGCGACTCGCGAATCGCTTCCCGGCGGTTCATCGGGCTCATCTGATAGGTTTTACGATCGCCCTTCAGCGCGGTGCCCGCCGCTTCGCGGAACGGGCCGTAGAACGAAGAGGCGAACTTGGTGGAGTAGGACATAATGGCGGTGCGGGTAAAACCGGCGGCATCCAGCGCCTGGCGAATAGCCTGCACCTGACCGTCCATCGCGGCGGATGGCGCAATAAAATCAGCGCCGGCCGCTGCCGCAACAACCGCCTGCCTGCCGAGGTTCACCAGGGTAGCATCGTTGTCTACGCCGTGCTCGCAAAGTACGCCGCAGTGGCCGTGGGAGGTGTATTCGCAGAAGCAGGTATCGGACATCACGATCATCTCCGGTACCGCATCCTTACAGATACGCGACATCCGCGCGACCAGGCCGTTTTCGTTCCAGGCATCGCTGCCGTTGGCGTCGGTGTGATGGGAAATACCGAAGGTCATCACCGACCGGATACCGGCGTTAGCGATACGCTCGATTTCACGCGCCAGGTGTTTCTCCGGGATGCGCATCACGCCGGGCATGGCCTCGATGGCTTTGTAATCGTCGATTTCTTCTTCAACAAAGATCGGCAACACCAGGTCATTCAAACTCAGTGTTGTCTCTTCAAACATGGCTCGTAGCGAAGCGGACTGACGCAAGCGGCGCGGGCGAGTGATTAAATCTGTCATGGTTTGCCTGATTTTGTGAAATGAAAGACCGCAGTATACCCGAACCTGAGGGCGGGCGTTTTACGAAAGTGGCTTAAAATCTCCCGTCGGCCGGGCGGTGCTGGCAATAATAATGGGTTGCTGAATTGAATGCGCATAGCGAATATTTATATTTACAGGGGTGTTTGTTTTTTATTGGATGTTTTTGGAGTCAATGGGATTTATATATTTAATATGGGTGAGGATTTTGGTCTGTTTATTCATTGTTGTTTTGTTTGTTTGCTAATGTATTTGTTTGTTTTATATCTAGTGTTTATTGGTTGGCTAATTAACTGAAGTTAGTGTATTTATTTTTTCTTTCCGGGAATTGTGCTGATTAAATTATTGTCCGGTTTCGGACTTTGGCTAAAGAATAATTGAACCTTTCCTCGCTGACACCGCATAATCGTTCCGCGAAGCATAATAATGTTCTTCTACGTATTGATAATTGATGGATCAACGATATTACGTCCCTGAGGAGGGATGACAATGCACCCTTGGAAAAAGAAATTTGTAGTTTCACAATTAGCATTAGCCTGCACTTTGGCTATCACCTCTCAGGCAAGTGCTGTTACTGATATATCTGGAACCAACTACACGACATTTAAACATTATAACGACGCTAACTATACCGACGGCGTTTATTATAATGGCTATGTAGGCTGGAATAACTATGCGACGGATAGTCTTTATAACGGTGACATTTATCCGGTCATCAATAAGTCCGTCGTTAATGGCGTGATCTCGACTTACTATCTGGACGATGGTCTTGCTACCAACGCGAACAGCAATAGCCTGACTATTAAAAACAGCACCATTCACGGGATGATCACCTCCGAGTGCATGACCACCGACTGCGTGAGGCGTGACGCTACCGGCTACGTTTATGACCGCCTGGCGCTGACCGTTGATAACTCGACCATTGATGATAACTACGAGCACTATACTTACAACGGCACGCACGCCGATGGCTCCGTAGATACGCACGTTGTTGACGTTTACGATCTGGGGACGGCCATTACGCTGGATCAGGAGGTCGATCTGGTCGTCAAAAATAACTCCCACGTTGCCGGCATCACCCTGACTCAGGGCTACGAGTGGGGAGATATTGACGACAATACCGTCAGCACCGGCGTCAACAGCGGCAAAGTGTTCCATAACGCGATCGATGTAGCGGATTCTACCGTGACGTCCGGCTCATGGTCGGATGAAGGCACCTCCGGCTGGTTCGGCAACAACAATAACGCCAGCGATTACGGCGGCACCGGCCTGAATACGAACGGCGATGCCGGCTTTAATGCCGATGACGTCGCGATCTCCGCTATCGCCAATCCGCATGCGGATAACGCGATGCAGACGACGGTTAACCTCACTAACTCGACCCTGATGGGGGACATCTTATTTTCCAGTAACTTTGACCACAATTTCTTCCCGAGCGGTGCGGACAGCTATCGGGATACCAATTCTGCCGTAGACACTAACGGCTGGGACGGCACCGACCGCATGGATGTCACGCTGAATAACGGCAGCAAGTGGGTGGGGGCCGCGATCTCCACGCATCAGATCGATTCCGATGGCGATGGCGTTTACGACAGCTTTGGCGAAGGCACTGAAGCGACCGCAACGCTGATTGATGTCGCGGCGAACAGCCTGTGGCCGTGGTCAACCTATGGTATCAACGGCAGCGACACGGCCTACAATGAAAGCGCTCACGTTGCCGGCAACGAAGTCTATCAGAGCGGTCTGTTCAACGTGACGCTGAACGGCGGTTCACGGTGGGATACCACCAAAACGTCGCTGATTGATACTTTAAGCATCAACAGCGGTTCGCTGGTCAACGTGGCGGATTCCTCCCTGGTCTCTGACACCATCTCTCTGACCGGCGGCTCTGCCCTGAAGATCGCGGAAGATGGCCACGTCGCGACCCACGCGCTGACAATCGACAACAGTACCGTCACGATTGCCGACGATGTCTCCGCCGGCTGGGGCGTCGATGATGCGGCGCTGTATGCCAACATCGTCAACGTGACTCACGACGGTATTCTGGACGTCGGCAACGGCACGGCGTACGCGCTGCAGGCCGATACGCTGAACCTGACCAGCTCGACGGATGCCCGCGGGGACGTACATGCTGGCGTGTTAAGCGTTCACAGCAATCGCTTCGTGCTGAATGCCGATTTAACCAACGATCGCACTAACGATACCGCTAAGCCAAACTACGGCTACGGCATCATCGCCATGAACTCTGATGGTCACCTGACCATCAACGGCAACGGTGACTCCGACACCTCTTTTGACCAGTCCGAAGTGGATAACGCGGGCGATAACGTTGCGGCCGCCACCGGCAACTATAAAGTGCGTATTGATAACGCGGTAGGTACGGGCTCCATTGCTGATTACAAAGGCAAAGAGCTGGTCTATGTTAACGATAAGAGCAGCACCGCCACCTTCTCTGCGGCAAACAAAGCCGATCTGGGTGCCTACACCTGGCAGGCTAAGCAGGAAGGCAACGTGGTGGTTATGCAGCAGCGGTCGCTGACCGATTACGCGAACATGGCGCTCAGCATCCCGTCCGCGAACAGCAATATCTGGAACCTGCAGCAGGATACCGTGGCGACGCGTCTGACCCACTCCCGGCACGGTCTGGCGGATAACGGCGGCGTCTGGGGCAGCTACTTCGGCGGCAGCTTCAACGGCGATAACGGCACCATCAGCTACGATCAGAACGTCAACGGCGTCATGCTGGGTCTGGATAGTAAAATTGAGGGTAACCACGCCCAGTGGATCGTCGGGGCCGCAGCGGGCTTCGTGAAAGGCGACCTGAGCGATCGCAGCGGTCAGGTGGACCAGGACAGCCAGACGGCCTACGTCTACTCGTCCGCCCGCTTTGCAAACAACGTTTTTGTTGACGGCTCTCTGAACTACTCTCGCTTCAACAACGACCTGTCTGCCAACATGAGCAACGGCCAGTACGTCGACGGCAGGACTTCCACGGATGCCTGGGGCTTTGGTCTGAAGCTGGGCTACGACTGGAAGCTGGGCGATGCGGGCTATGTGACCCCGTACGGCAGCGTATCCGGCCTGTTCCAGTCCGGGGACGACTACCGCCTGAGCAACGGTATGAAGGTGGGCGAACAGTCTTACGACAGCATGCGCTATGAGCTGGGCGTTGATGCAGGCTACACCTTTAGCTACGGCAGCGATCAGGCGCTTACGCCTTACTTCAAGCTGGCCTACGTGTATGACGATGCCGGCAACAACGCTAAGGTCAACGGGGATGCTATCGATAACGGCACCGAAGGTTCTGCGGTACGCGTTGGGCTGGGTACGCAGTTCAGCTTTACCCGCAGCTTCAGCGCCTACTCCGACGTGAGCTACCTCGGCGGCGGGGATGTGGATCAGGACTGGTCTGCTAACGTGGGCGTTAAATACACCTGGTAAGATAGTTTGCAGTGATAAAACATTGAAGGTTATTTAATCTAAAAGTATGCCCGTCAAGGAGTTGACGGGCATTATTGTCAGGAATGCATAAATGCTATCGCTGAGTAAACCGCTTAATGAATTTGGTCAGCTGGATCGGTGCCTGTCAAAATACGGCACGCGCTTCGATTTTTGCAGTGAAAAGCAGATGATATTTTCGAACGATATACATTGCGACCAAACGGTGGTTGTTTTAGCCGGCGTAATCTCGCTGCGCAGAGGTGAAAATATCCTTGTGGGTATCGCTCAGGCCCCTTTTATTATCGGGCTGGCCGATGGGGTAATGAAAAATGAGGTGAAATATAAATTAATGACCGAGGGAGAGTGCAGCGGATACCATCTGCCTTCCTCCCAGGCGATTAAAATAATCGACCAGAATAATTTGTGGCGCGACGCATTCTGCTGGCTGGTATGGCATAACCGCATTATGGAGCTACGCGACCTGCAGCTAATCGGTAATAACTCCTACGAGCAAATTCGCGCAACGCTGCTGTCGATGATTGACTGGGACGAACAGTTACGCTTCCGTATTGGCGTTATGAATTATATTCATCAAAAAACGCGTATTTCGCGCTCCGTTGTTGCCGAAGTGCTTGCTGCTCTGCGTAAGGGCGGCTATATCGAGATGGATAAAGGCAAACTGGTCAGCATCAACCATTTGCCTTCAGAATATTAATCAGGATTCGGGAACGGCCAGCGGTTTTTCGCCGCTGAGTTCGCTGACCATGTCATTGATGCCGTTACTCATATTGCTAAAGCGCGTCAGCGAGGAACGGGTGACCACCACGAAGGCGCCCACGTTAGCCTGCGGGTTCATCGCCATGTAGGTAATAAATCCACCGCCGCCGCCGGTCTTCTGAATAATGCCCGGATGCCCGTTCTTCGGCTTCATATAAACCCAGCCAAGGCCCAGCGCATCGGCTTTCCCCGGCACGTCCATACCAATAACGCGGGTCAGCTGGCTGCGCTGATAGATCAGCGTTTGCATGCGGTCAGCCTGCTGGCCGCGGGTGTAAAAATCAGAAGAGAGGAACTGCTGCATCCAGCGCATCATATCGCCCGGGGTGGAGTAAACGCCGCCGCTGCCGATCGCCGCCAGGGTGTTGTTGCACGGGCTGGCGCCCTTCTCGGCGACCATCAGGCGGCCACACTGGTCCGGCGATGGCGTAAAGGTGGTGTCCTTCATGCCCAGCGGGCGGGTAATTTGCTCTTCAAACAGCTGCGGATAAGGCTTGCCCGCGGCGTTCGAGAGGGCGTCTGCCAGCAGATCAAACGCGAGGTTGGAGTAGGCGGCCTGCGAGCCGGGCGCGGCTTTCAACGACGTCGTCGACAGCCATTCCCAGCGCTGCTGGCGAGTTGGCCAGACGAAGACCGCGCGGTGCGCCGCGCCGCCGGGCTGTTCACGCGGCAGGGCGCTGGTATGCGTCGCCAGGTTAACTAACGTAATCGGCGTGCCCTGATAGCTCGGCACCCGAGCGCCCGGCGGAGCGTATTTGCTCAGCGGATCGTTAAGCTTCACCACCCCCCGATCGAGCATTTTCACCAGCATTTCGCTGGTCATCAGCTTGCTCAGTGAGGCGATGCGGATAACGGAATCCAGCTGAGGATGTTCATTATTGCCCGGACGCGTCTCGCCAAAGCTGCGAAAAACGCGCTGGTTACCGTCGATGACGACCAGCGCCATGCCGGTGGCACCGCTACCGTAGTAGATATGGTTGGCGTAACGGTCGACAACATCGGAGGCAAATTCCGGGTCGACGCTCGGTTGAGCAGCCTGGACCGATGTCCACGACGCCGCGCACAGCGCAGCAAAAATGAGCAGACTACGTTTCAACGGGGGTATCCATATGATGAAAAGAGATATAGAGCGTATTTATACTACGAAGCGGCGCACAGCGAAGCGCAATGACGACAATATTTCACGGAAAAACGTAACGGTGAGTAAAAAACGATTTTTTACGCTTTCGATACCCGCTTTACCCGGCGGGCGCGTATGATTATTGTTTGGTTAATCAGGTTGTAAGAGAGAGATACATGGCCGCTCAGCGGGTAGTAATGGTAGTGGATATGCAAAATGGCGTTTTTGCGACCCCGCGTATTGAGCGTGAGCGCTGCGTCGCACAAATTAACCGCCTGATCCGCGCCGCGGATCGCGTGATTTTTATTCAGCACGCGGAGGACGGCGGCCTGGAAGAGGGAAGCGAAGGTTTCGCGCTGCTGGCTGAGCTGGAGCAGCCGGAAAATGCAATTTTTGTCACCAAAACCGCCTGCGATGCCTTTTACCAGACCCGCCTCGCGCGGGTGCTGAGCGAGCAGGACATTACGCAGTTTGTGATTTGCGGCTGCGCAACGGACTATTGCGTTGATACCACCATCAAGAACGGCGCCAGCCGCGGCTATGCGATAACCGTTGCCGAGGATGCGCATACCACCGCTAACCGCCCGGCGGCGCAGGCGCAAACGCTGATTGCCCACTATAACGAGGTCTGGCGTACGCTGACCGTCCCCGGCAATCCGCTACGCGTGAAACCCACAGAAACAATTCTTAGCGCCTGGCAGACGAACTAAGCTGCTGATATCCGGTCTCATCATCCGGTCGCCTTTCTTTGCCGCGCCCTTCTGCGGCGGGCATTGTCGTGGTACACAGCATAATCAGAATGAGAAGAAGTTAGCAGGAGAGCATGATGTTTAAATCTTTTTTCCCCAAACCGGGGCCGTTTTTTATCTCTGCCTTTATCTGGTCGCTGCTGGCGGTGATCTTTTGGCAGGCGGGCGGCGGCGACTGGCTGCTGCGCTTAACCGGGGCCTCGCAAAACGTGGCCATCAGCGCCGCGCGCTTCTGGTCGCTGAACTATCTGCTGTTCTACGTTTACTATATGTTCTGCGTCGGCGTGTTCGCTCTGTTTTGGTTTATCTACAGTCCGCATCGCTGGCAGTACTGGTCGATCCTCGGCACCGCGCTGATTATCTTCGTCACCTGGTTTATGGTCGAAGTCGGGGTGGCGATCAACGCCTGGTACGCGCCGTTCTACGATCTGATACAGGCCGCGCTCGCCACGCCGCATAAGGTCAGCATCAACCAGTTTTATCAAGAAATTGGCGTATTCCTCGGGATTGCGCTTATTGCGGTGATTATCGGCGTGATGAACAACTTTTTCGTCAGCCACTACGTCTTCCGCTGGCGTACCGCGATGAACGAACACTACATGGCGCACTGGCACCATTTACGCCATATCGAAGGCGCGGCCCAGCGTGTGCAGGAAGATACCATGCGCTTTGCCTCCACCCTTGAAGATATGGGCGTCAGCTTTATCAACGCGGTGATGACCCTGATTGCCTTTCTGCCGGTGCTGGTCACCCTGTCCGAGCACGTGCCGGACCTGCCGATTGTTGGCCACCTGCCGTATGGCCTGGTGATTGCGGCGATCGTCTGGTCGCTGATGGGAACCGGTATGCTGGCGGTGGTGGGGATCAGGCTGCCGGGGCTGGAGTTTAAAAACCAGCGCGTTGAGGCGGCCTATCGTAAAGAGCTGGTCTACGGCGAAGACGATGCCGCTCGCGCGACGCCGCCGACCGTACGCGAGCTGTTCGGCGCCGTACGCCGCAACTATTTCCGCCTCTATTTCCACTACATGTACTTCAACATCGCGCGCATTCTCTATCTGCAGGTCGATAACGTTTTCGGTTTGTTCCTGCTGTTTCCGTCGATCGTGGCCGGTACCATTACGCTGGGTCTGATGACGCAGATAACCAACGTATTTGGCCAGGTTCGCGGTTCGTTCCAGTACCTGATCAGCTCCTGGACGACGCTGGTGGAGCTGATGTCCATCTACAAACGTCTGCGCAGCTTTGAGCGTGAGCTCGATGGCAAAGAGCTGAATGAAGTCACGCAAACGCTCGGTTAATTATCTCAAGGAAGGATTATGGCGGCAGCAGCCTCTACTCGTATCGTTTCGCTCTCCCTGACGCTCCTGGCGGGGATGGTTCTCAGCGCCTGTACCAGTAATCAAGGGCCGGCGCTAAAAAAAGGCGAAAAGCCCGTGGACGTTGCCGCCGTAGTCCGGCAAAAAATGCCGGCCAGCGTGAAGGACCGTGACCAATGGGCGCAGGCGATAGCTAAAGCCTTCGAAAGCCAGAAGCTGGCGCCGACGGAAGAAAACGTCTGTTCGGTGCTCGCGGTGGCCCAGCAGGAGTCCAACTATCAGTCTGACCCGGTGGTGCCGGGGCTGAATAAAATCGCCTGGCAGGAGATAGACCGCCGGGCGGAAAAAATGCACATTCCGCTGTTCGTCGTGCATACCGCGCTAAAAATTCCTTCGCCGAACGGCAAAAGCTACAGCGAGCGCCTGGATAGCGTGAAAACGGAGAAGCAGCTGAGCGCCGTTTTTGACGATTTTATCGACATGGTGCCGATGGGCCAGACCCTGTTTGGCTCCCTCAACCCGGTGCACACCGGCGGCCCGATGCAGGTCAGCATCGCCTTCGCTCAGCAGCACACCGACGGCTATCCGTGGAAAATGGAGGGCACCGTGCGCAAGGAGGTCTTTAGCCTGCGCGGCGGCCTGTGGTTTGGCACCCGGCATTTGCTGAACTATCCGGCGAACTATAGCGCGCCGCTGTATCGTTTTGCTGATTTCAACGCCGGCTGGTACGCCAGCCGCAATGCCGCATTTCAGCATGCGGTCAGCAACGTTAGCGGCGTGAAGCTGGCGCTGGACGGGGATTTGATTCGCTACGACAGCGACGAGCCGGGGACCACCGAGCTGGCGGTGCGGCGCGTAGCCGGACAGCTGGCGATGAGTGATGACGATATTCACCGACAGCTGAAGAAAGGCGACAGCCTGGCGTTTGAGAAAACTGACCTCTATCAGCAGGTTTTCCGCCTTGCGGATAAGAAAGCAGGCAAGGCCGTGCCGCGGGAAATACTCCCCGGGATCCAGCTCGAAAGCCCGAAAATTACGCGAAATCTGACAACCGCCTGGTTCGCGAAGCGGGTGGATGAGCGGCGCGCCAGCTGCATGGCGCGTCGTTAGCGATTATTGCGCCAGCGCAGGAACAGCCCGAGAAGAGCGACCAGCAGGCAGCCAATCAGAAAGGGGACCAGGCCAAATATTGTCCCCACCGCCAGACCGATTTCTACGCGCGGGTGGTGGGTATTCTGGACCTGTATTAAGTGTTCAAAAACGCCGGGGGCGTGCACCAGCATGCTCAGCATCTGCGCCCCGGCCCAGAAGCAGAACAGTACAAACAGTCCGTAGGCTATATTGCTGCTGGTCAGCGGGCTCCTTCTTTTTTTGCCAAAGAGCGTTTTTGAAAAGGCAAACTCTGCCATATAACCTCCGTACTCCACTTCTCAGCCGTTTTTTACACCGGCTACACGGCGATTATTTTGGCAGCGGGGGGCGCTATCCAGTATCAGATTGCTGGTAATTTCCGGCCAGGAATATTCCTGAACTTGCCGCTTTGCGAGCGTGCTAAAAGTTTGGCAAAGAGAGAGCCATCTCCCACTGTTAAATAATTCTCAATGCCGCTACAGACCGCGGATGGCACCTGTGCGAAGATGCTTTTTTTGCCGTTGGAGTTGTCATGAAGCTTACTGAGAAAATTCGCCGTGACTGGCACTATTACGCTATTGCGCTGGGGTTAATTTTTATTCTGAACGGCGTGGTGGGGCTGCTGGGGTTTGAAACTCAGGGCTGGCAATCCTATGCCGTGGGGCTGGTGACCTGGGTCATTAGCTTCTGGCTGGCGGGGTTTATTATTCGCCGTCGTCCGGCGGAGCAAGCCTAGGTCGCGGGCAATAATGCGGCCGCCCGGGCCGTAAAGCTGTCGCCCCGGCAAGCGCTGTGTCGCCGGGGCAATTTCATCAGTTCATCGAGGTTTTCAGCGCGCGATCGGCGGCGTGACGCTCCAGCGCCAGCTCAATCAGGCGGGTGATCAGGCTGGTATAATCCAGTCCGCTGGCTTGCCACAGCTTGGGATACATGCTGATATTGGTAAACCCTGGCAGCGTGTTGATTTCATTGATAACAACTTCATTATCTGCCGTCAGAAATACGTCGACGCGCGCCATGCCGCTGCAGCCGAGCGTCTGATAGGCGCGAACGGCGATATCGCGAATTTTATCGTTAACTTCACCGTCAATGGCGGCCGGAACGACGACTTTCGCTCCCTGGTCGTCAATATACTTGGTGTCGTAGGCGTAGAATTCGCTGTTGAGGACGATTTCACCGCAGGTGCTGGCCTGAGGTTCATCGTTACCCAGTACCGCACACTCGATCTCCCGGCCCTTAATGCCTTGTTCAACCACCACTTTATGGTCAAATTCAAAGGCCAGGGCGACCGCCTGCTGATACTGCTCTTCGTTATTCACCTTGCTCACGCCCACCGAAGAGCCCTGATTGGCCGGTTTGACAAACAGCGGCAGGCCGAGGGTGTTTTGCACTTCAGCGAAGCTAAAGCGCTGGCGGTTAGCGCGGGTCAGGGTAATAAACGGTGCGATAGACAGGCCGGCGTCACGCAGCAGGCGCTTGGTAACGTCCTTATCCATGCAGGCGGCGGAGCCGAGCACGTCAGAGCCGACGAAGGGCAGGTTAGCCATCCGCAGCATGCCCTGCAGCGAGCCGTCTTCTCCCAGGGTGCCGTGGACAATCGGGAAAATGACGTCGATGGCGGCCAGCGGCTGGCCGCTGTCGGCATTAATCAGCTGCCGGGATTGGCGACCGGGAATTTGCGCCAGCGTGACATCGGAGGGACGCAGCGCAATATGGGCAGGATCCTGCGGGTTCAGCAGATAGTTACCGGCATCGTTAATGTGCCAGAGACCCTGTTTATCAATCCCCAGCAGAACGACGTCGAAGCGCGATTTATCAATTGCTTCCACGATGTTCTTCGCCGACTGCAGCGACACTTCATGTTCTGCCGACTTGCCGCCAAAAACGATCCCAACCCTCATCTTAGCCATTTCAACTTCCATCCTGATTACATCAAAGCACATAACATAGCATGCGCGATGACGGCATGGCTGCCAGAATCTCTGCGGCAGATTGCGGGGGGTTAAAAGCTGTGCAACCGCCGCTGCGGATAAGCAGGCGAGGGTGGGGGGCGATGCGCGGCGGCGACGCGAAGTCAGCACAACGCCCTGAGGCTCAGGCGATTAGCTCTGATAATATTTTATAAATCGGGATATAGAATGATAAAACACTAAACTGATCGCGAGCGCATCTCTGGTAATACGCCGGCGGAGGGAACTTGCTAAGCTAGATAATAATTCACAAAAAACTAATGAATACGCGTAGTTATGGAATCCTGGAAGGTTAATCTCATCTCTGTCTGGTTCGGCTGCTTTTTTACCGGCCTGGCAATCAGCCAAATTCTGCCGTTTTTGCCGCTCTATGTTTCTCAGCTGGGCGTCACCTCTCACGAGGCGCTGTCGATGTGGTCAGGCCTGACGTTTAGCGTCACCTTCCTGGTATCGGCCATCGTTTCGCCGATGTGGGGTAGCCTCGCGGATCGCAAAGGGCGCAAGCTGATGCTGCTGCGCGCCTCCCTGGGAATGGCGATTGCCATCCTGCTTCAGGCCTTTGCGACCAACGTCTGGCAGCTGTTTATCCTGCGCGCGGTGATGGGGCTGACTTCCGGCTATATTCCTAATGCGATGGCGCTGGTGGCCTCTCAGGTGCCGCGCGAGCGCAGCGGCTGGGCGCTCAGTACGCTATCGACGGCGCAGATTAGCGGCGTCATCGGCGGACCGCTGCTGGGAGGCTTCCTCGCCGACCACGTTGGTCTGCGAATGGTGTTTATCATTACCGCCATTTTGCTGACGGTGAGCTTCCTGGTGACGCTGTTCTTGATTAAAGAGGGCGTGCGCCCGCAGGTCAATAAGGCGGATCGCCTAAGCGGCAGGGAGGTATTTGCTTCGCTGCCCTATCCCGGCCTGGTTATTAGCCTGTTCTTCACCACCCTGGTGATTCAGCTGTGCAACGGTTCAATCGGGCCGATTCTGGCGCTGTTTATCAAATCGATGGCCCCGGAGAGCAATAATATTGCCTTCCTCGCCGGCATGATTGCCGCCGTGCCGGGCGTTTCGGCGCTGATCTCGGCCCCGCGCTTAGGCAAGCTTGGCGATCGGATTGGCACCTCGCGGATCCTGCTGGCGACGCTGTGCTGCGCGGTGGTGATGTTCTTTGCGATGTCGTTCGTGACCACGCCGCTGCAGCTGGGCGTGCTGCGCTTCATGCTGGGCTTTGCCGACGGCGCGATGCTGCCGGCGGTGCAAACGCTGCTGCTCAAATACTGCAGCGATAGCGTGACCGGACGCATCTTCGGCTACAACCAGTCGTTTATGTATCTGGGGAACGTCGTCGGGCCGCTGATTGGCGCCTCGGTATCGGCAATGGCCGGCTTCCGCTGGGTGTTTATCGCCACGGCGATTATCGTGCTGATTAACCTTTGGCAGCTGGCGGTTATGCTGCGGCGCAGCCGCCAGGCGACGGCGTAATCACGCTCCTCCCTTCTGCCGGTATTTACGTCACAGCGTAAATGCCGGTTACCGATCTCTCCCGGTTATAAATGTATCTCCGATCACAAAATGATCATTTTCACCTCTTTGCCCCTTCTATTTGTAACTGTTACGCGTATACAGTTACGCGTAACAGCTATCTTAAAAGAGGTTTTATGCGAAATTTATTCGATTTATCGGGGAAGCGAGCGCTCATCACCGGTTCTGCCCAGGGGATTGGTAATCTGCTGGCCGGCGGCCTTGCAGAGTACGGCGCGGAGATCATTATCAACGATCGGACCCAGCTGCGTGCGGACCAGGCCGCGCAGGCGCTGGTTGATCGGGGCTATCGCGCAGTGGGATGCGCATTTGATGTGACCAGGGCGGAGGAGGTTGAGCGCGGGATTACCCGTATTGAGCAGGAAATTGGGGCGATTGATATTTTAATTAATAACGCCGGGATCCAGCGCCGATATCCTTTTACTGAATTCCCCGAAGCGGAGTGGGATCGGGTTATTGAAGTTAACCAGAAAGGGGTGTTCCTCGTCTCGCAGCAGGTCGCTAAATATATGATGACGCGCCGCGCGGGTAAAATAATAAATATTTGCTCGATGCAAAGCGAATTAGGTCGAAAAACCATTACCCCGTATGCCGCATCGAAAGGGGCGGTCAAAATGCTTACCCGTGGAATGTGCGTGGAGCTGGCGGAATATAATATTCAGGTTAATGGCATTGCCCCCGGCTATTTTGCTACCGAGATGACGGCTGCGCTGGTGAATGACGAGGCGTTTTCCGCATGGCTGTATCAGCGTACGCCGGCAGCCCGCTGGGGAAAACCGGAGGAGCTGATTGGCGCTGCGGTGTACCTGGCCTCTCCGGCGGCCAACTTCGTCAACGGTCATCTGCTGTTTGTCGATGGAGGGATGCTTGCCGCCGTCTAATTTCCAGCCTAATCCAGATTGTATCGCTGCTGCTTTAGGCGCAGTTAATAAAATGAAGCTGAAGTCATAATTAAACCCGTTTGCCTACGAACATAATCTGAGGATTGCTTATGCAAATGCTCGCGAAGTTACCAGCGCGTCGCTGGTGGTATTTAATGCCCATCATTTTCATTACCTATAGTCTGGCCTATCTCGATCGCGCGAATTACGGATTTGCCGCCGCGGCGGGAATTGAAAATGATTTAGGCATCACCAAAGGGACCGCGTCGCTGATTGGCGCGCTCTTTTTTCTCGGCTATTTCTTTTTCCAGGTTCCCGGTGCGATATATGCCGTAAAACGCAGCGTGCGCAAAATGATTTTTTGCAGCCTTATATTATGGGGCGTCTGCGCGGCGGCGACCGGATTTGTCAGTAATATTCCGATGTTGATGGCTATTCGCTTTACCCTCGGCGTGGTCGAGGCGGCGGTGATGCCGGCGATGCTGATTTATATCAGCAACTGGTTTACCAAAACCGAGCGTTCGCGTGCCAATACCTTCCTGATCCTCGGTAATCCGGTGACCGTGCTGTGGATGTCTATCGTTTCCGGCTACCTGATTCAGTCCTGGGGCTGGCGGGAAATGTTTATTATCGAAGGCATTCCGGCAGTTCTGTGGGCGGTATGCTGGTGGATACTGGTTCGCGATAAACCTTCAGAGGTCTCTTGGCTGAACGAGCAGGAAAAACAGGCTCTGCAGCAGGCGATGGATAGCGAACAGAGTCATATCAAGCCGGTACGTAACTATGGCGAGGCGCTGCGGTCGCGCAACGTCATTATGCTGTGCGCCGTGCATGCGCTGTGGAGCATCGGCGTGTACGGCTTTATGATGTGGATGCCGTCGATTCTGAAAAATGCCGCGCAGATGGATATTGTGGCGGTAGGCTGGCTGGCGGCCGTGCCGTATCTGGCTGCCATTATATTAATGCTGACGGTCTCCTGGCTGTCGGACAAGTTCCAGAATCGTAAGCTGTTTATTTGGCCACTGCTGCTGATCGCCGCTATTGCCTTCTTCGGTTCATGGATGGTGGGCAACCAGGCATTCTGGTTCTCTTATGCTCTGCTGGTGATTGCCGCAGCCTGCATGTACGCGCCGTACGGTCCCTTCTTTGCGCTGATTCCTGAGCTGCTGCCGCGCAACGTCTCCGGCGTTTCTATGGGGCTGATTAACAGCTTCGGGGCGCTTGGTGCTTTCCTCGGCGCGTGGCTGGTTGGCTATTTGAATGGCGTTACGGGCGGTCCCGGCGTTTCTTATACCTTTATGGCTATTGCGCTGCTGGCCTCGGTGGTGCTGATGTATAACGTGCGGGCCAATAATGAACCCTCTTCATCGCTGCTGACGGCAAAAAAGGTTGCGGGTTAACATAAACCGTAGCTGCTGTGGTAAGGTTCTCTGCGAGCACATAAGTCGTTTGTCGTAGAGAACCTGATGAAAAACAGCCGGATGACATTACAGGATATCGCCAACCTGGCGGGGCTTAATAAAATGACGGTGAGCCGCTATCTGCGCGACCCTGGCCAGGTGTCGCAGCGCAGCCGCGAGCTTATTTCTAAAGTCATGGAAGAGAATAACTATATCCCCAACCGGGCACCGGAAATTCTGCTCAACGCGCGCAGTAAAACAATCGGCGTGCTGATCCCCTCCTTTCGCAATCAGATTTTCGCCGACGTGCTGGCCGGTATTGAATCGGTGACTTCCGCGCATCAGTACCAGACCCTGATCGCTAACTACGAATATGACCCCCAGCGCGAAGAGCGCGAAGTGCTCAACCTGCTTTCATATAATATCGATGGCCTGATCCTGACCGGCAAGCAGCATAGCGATCGCATGATCCAATACGTACGCGCGAGCGGTATTCCGGTTGCGGAACTGATGGACTTCGGTGGCCCGCAGCTTGATATTCAGGTGGGCTTCGATAACGAAAAGGCCGCACGGGATATGACCAACGCTTTTCTCGAAAGCGGCAAACGGTCAATTGCCTTCTTTGGCTCAATGGACGATCCCCGCGATCTGAGCCGTTTTCGCGGTACCGAACTGGCGCTGCAGGCTCATGGCCTGAAGGCGTATCACATGGCTCCGCGTACGATTTCTTCGGTCGCCCTTGGGCGGCAGATGTTCCTGAAAATGCAGCAGTCGTGCCCGGGTATCGACGCGATTTTTTGTACCAATGACGATCTGGCGGTTGGCGTATTGCTTGAATGTCAGTCTCAGGGTAAAGCGGTGCCGCAGGATATGGCTATTGCTGGTTTTCACGGGTTGGAAATTGGCCGCGCAAGTTTGCAGAAAATAGCCAGCGTCATTACTCCACGTTATGACATCGGTAAAACGGCCAGCGAAATACTGCTTGCCAGACTTGCCGGTAAAGATGCACCGGACAGCGTGAATTTGGGCTACCAGATATATTATGGCGATACGTTATAGTTATATATGCGCTATCCCTAAAATTGCTGATGCCTTGACCCTGCGGCTCCCGACTCATTCACCGGCCTCGACCCGTCAGATCGCTGGCTGTGCTCCTGCCAGGTTGGCCGCCTTTCTGCAACCGAATTTATTTTCGCGGGCGCTGGAATAGCAATATTCCTTTTAACTCTTATCTATTAAATTTAGTTATGAAGATTATTACGCCGGTATTCAGGGGAACCCTCGCGCCAAATAAGTAATGAGCAAAACGTTTCGCTAAATATTGGTTGCGGCGAGTAATCATTTTAAAAAAATAATTCTGGTATCCGACGGCTAATGTATGACATAAATAGCAACTCACGGACCTCGCCTAAGGATAAAGCGTTGTGAAGAATCTCATTGCCGAGCTACTGGTAAATCTGGCACAAAAGGAAGAGGAAACAAAGGAGCTGACGGTGCAGGTTGAAGCGCTGGAAGTGGTGGTCACGGCGCTGCTAAGGCATATGGAGCAGGACGCTCAGCGGGCGTTAATTAACGATATTGAACAGGCTATCGAGCAGGCCAGCCCCGGTCCGCTGGTTGACGAGCGCGATGCCCAGCGGTTGCAGCAATATATAAAAAAGCTGTTGCGGCATCCTCGTAGCTAGCGCCTGTGACAAGGCATGGATGCTGTCATTTTACTGTCACATCGCTTTTATAAAGTCTCCCTCGTTTTGTTTTTTAAGTATTTTTACATGGAGACGACAAAAGTGAAATTAAGCGCCCTCTTTATTGCCCTGCTGCCTCTGCTGGCTTCCCCGGTTATTCATGCTGATACCCCGTCCGCCCCGGCGCTCGATAATCGTGCCGCCCAGGGAGATATCACCGCTCCCGGCGGCGCTCGTCGTTTAAGCGGCGACCAAACTGCCGCGTTACAGGCCTCATTAATCAACAAGCCAGCCAAAAATATTATTTTGCTGATTGGTGACGGAATGGGGGATTCAGAAATTACTGCCGCACGCAATTATGCCGAAGGCGCGGGCGGTTTCTTCAAAGGTATTGATGCGCTGCCGCTGACCGGCCAGTACACCCATTATTCTCTGGATAAGAAAACCGGCAAGCCGGATTATGTGACCGATTCCGCCGCCTCCGCGACGGCGTGGACCACCGGCGTCAAAAGCTATAACGGCGCGCTGGGCGTCGATATCCACGAGAAAGATCACCAGACCATCCTTGAGCTGGCGAAAGCCGCCGGCTTTGCTACCGGCAACGTCTCTACCGCCGAACTGCAGGACGCCACGCCGGCCGCTCTGGTGGCGCACGTGACCTCACGTAAGTGCTATGGCCCCAGCGTTACCAGCGAAAAATGTCCGGGCAACGCGCTGGAAAAAGGCGGCAAGGGCTCGATTACCGAGCAGCTGCTGAACGCCCGCGCCGACGTGACGCTGGGCGGCGGAGCAAAAACCTTCGCTGAAACCGCCACCGCCGGTGAATGGCAGGGCAAAACGCTGCATGACCAGGCGATCGCCCGCGGCTACCAGATTGTTACCGACGCCGCTTCGCTGGCCGCGGTCGGCGAAGCCAATCAGGGCAAACCGCTGCTGGGGCTGTTTTCTGACGGTAATATGCCGGTTCGCTGGGAAGGGCCTAAAGCCTCCCTGCACGGTAATATCGACAAGCCGGCGGTAACCTGTACCCCGAACGCGAAGCGCGACGCCTCGGTGCCAACGCTGGCGCAGATGACGGATAAAGCCATCAGCCTGCTGAGCAGCAACGAGAAGGGCTTCTTCCTGCAGGTTGAGGGCGCCTCCATCGACAAACAGGATCACGCGGCGAACCCGTGCGGCCAGATTGGCGAGACCGTCGACCTCGACGAAGCGGTGCAGAAAGCGCTGGAGTTCGCCAAAAAAGATGGCAACACCCTGGTGGTGGTGACCGCCGACCATGCGCACTCCAGCCAGATCATCCCCGCGGATGCTAAAGCTCCGGGCCTGACGCAGGCGCTGACCACCAAAGACGGTGCGGTGATGGTGATGAGCTACGGTAACTCCGAGGGCGAGTCGATGGAGCATACCGGGACGCAGCTGCGCATCGCCGCCTACGGCCCGCATGCGGCGAACGTCGTCGGCCTAACCGATCAGACCGACCTGTTCTACACCATGAAAGAGGCTCTGGGCCTGAAATAAGCCCGTGCCGGCGGCGAATTTCTGCCGCCGGCTGGTTTTTTTCCCGTCAGCGACCAGACTTACAGGGATTGGCTCACAAAAGGATGGTGCGATGAAAATAACATTACTGGTAGCTCTGTTGTTCGGCCTGGTCTTTGCCACAGCGGTAAGTGCCGCGGAAAAAACGTCGACTCCCCAGCAGCAAAAAATGACGGTCTGTAACAAAGACGCGTCGGCGAAAGCGCTGAAAGGGGACGAGCGTAAAGCGTTCATGAGCAGCTGTCTGAAGAAAGATGCGCCGGCTCCGGAGAAAAAAGGGCTAACGCCTCAGCAGCAAAAAATGGGCGAGTGTAACGGCCAGGCGACCCAGCAGTCGCTGAAAGGGGACGATCGTAAGAAATTTATGAGCGCCTGCCTGAAAAAACAGGGATAGTGGAATCGGGTGAGGCCGAGCCTCACCCGATTATGCCCGGCTTCAGGAGCGGCTAAGCTTCTCTGATTTTTCCATGCATTTCGCCATCGCTTCGATCACCGCTGAACGGAAACCTTTCTCTTCCAGCACCCGAACCGCCTCGATGGTGGTTCCGCCCGGCGAGCACACCATATCCTTCAGCGCGCCCGGATGCTCTCCGCTTTCCAGCACCATTTTCGCCGAGCCCATCACCGCCTGCGCGGCAAACTTATAGGCCTGGGCCCGCGGCATGCCGCCGAGCACGGCGGCGTCAGCCATCGCTTCGATAAACATAAACACGTAGGCCGGCGCCGAGCCGCTGACGCCGACCACCGGATGGATCATCGCCTCAGAGATAATCTCAGCCTGACCAAAGCAGCGGAAAATTGTCAGAATTTCAGCGGTTTCTTCGCTGGTGACCAGCGCGTTTGGCGTGACGGAGGTCATGCCCGCGTTGACCAGTGAGGGCGTGTTAGGCATGGCGCGGACGATCTTGCGATCGTGTCCCAGCGCGCGCGCGAGCTGATCGAGGGTGACGCCCGCCGCGATGGAGACCACCAGAGAATCTTTATTCAGGCTGGAGGCCACGTCGCTCAGCACTTTAACCATGATCCCCGGCTTCACTGCGCCGAACACAATATCCGCAACCTGGGCAACGTCCTGAGCGCTCTGCGCCGCGTTGATACCGTACTGGTCGCGTAGGGCCGCTACTTTATCCGGCGACGGGGTGTAGACCCAAATTTGTCCCGGCTGTACCTGCCCGCTGGCGATTAGGCCGCCGAGAATGGCCTTACCCATATTGCCGCAGCCGATAAAGCCAATTTTCTTCTCCATCACCCTTCTCCTGTGCTTATTTTGTCGTGAGTTATCTAGCTTATCACTCCGGAGCTTTCCCGGGGGACAAAAGCAGGTGACAATAATCGCCCCCTTTTTCGTCCACAGGAGCTGGAATGGCTATTTGGGTTGATGCGGACGCCTGTCCAAACGTGATTAAAGAGATTTTGTTTCGTGCCGCCGAGCGCACGCAAACGCCGACGACGCTGGTGGCAAACCAGGCGCTGCGGGTGCCGCCGTCGCGCGTTATTCGCACCCTGCGCGTAGCGCAGGGCTTTGATGTCGCCGATAACGAAATCGTTCGCCTGTGCGAGCCGGGCGATCTGGTGATTACCGCCGATATTCCGCTGGCTGCCGAAGTGCTGGCCAAAGGCGGCGCGGCGCTCAATCCGCGCGGGGAGCGCTACAGCGAGGCCACCATTCGCGAGCGCCTGACGATGCGTGATTTTATGGAAACGATGCGGGCCAGCGGCGTGCAAACCGGCGGCCCGGATACCCTATCGCAGCGCGACCGTCAGCAGTTTGCCGCCGCGCTGGAGAAGTGGCTTACAGAAGCGAAAGGTCGGTAGCCTACACCCAGCTATCGTCGTCGCTGCCGATGTCGTCATCGCCGAAGCCGGCGTCGAAGTCGGAGCTATAGGTGCTGTTATCCGCAAGGAACTGACCGTCGTCCTGACGGAAGGGATCGTCCGACGCGCTGCTGTCCGCCGTCTGCGCGAGGTCGGCCTGCGGCTGCTCTTCGATGATATTGACGATCTCCTGCGGGTGCGAGCCGCTGAACATATTGGTCAGCATATTGCCGAGCACCACGCCGCCCGCCACGCCCGCCGCGGTCTGGAGCGCACCGGCCATAAAGCCGCCGCCGCGAGCCGCCTGAGGAGCGTAGTTCTGCTGCTGCATTTGCGGGGCATACTGCGGCTGTGCGCCGGCCTGCGGCCGACCGTACTGCTCCGCGCCCGGAATAGGGTCAGAACCGCGCGACTGCGACTGACCGCCGCCAAACAGGCCGGCGAGAAACCCGCCGCTGCTCGGTTTTGCCGCCTGCAGCTGCGTCACCTGGCCTTCCAGCGCCTGGATACGATCGTTGAGCCGCTTAATCGCCGCTTCCTGAATCAGGATCGTTTGCGCCATGTAGTAGGGGGCGGCCGGCTGCTCCTTGATGTGCTGCGCAATCCGCTCCTCGGCGTCGGCATCGCGCGATGCGCTCTGCGTTCCGGCCTCTTTTAGTCGGGAAAACAGCCCATCGATAAGGCGTTGTTCTTCAGATTGCATGATACATTCCTCTGTCACACTGATAAATTACGGTCAGAGTGCGTCTGGACCACCCATGTTGTAAATATGTTGCAGCGTAAAGCTTTGCATAAATGTGTTACCGTTTACGCTTGCCAGCGGCTAAAAAATAATCCCTGAGTCGAGGTAAATCTGGCGCAACATTTAATGCAATGATAGGTTTACATGCAAAATCCCTTTGCTCTCTATGATGAAAGGGAGCGCCTGATAATTTGTAACGTTTATTTTACGGTTATCGTGACGCCGCTTTGCAGGTATCATTGCGCACTTTTCGTATTCATTTTCCCGCAAAATGCGGAACCAGAGGGTCTTCGGTAATGACACAGCCAATTTATCTCATCGGTCCACGCGGCTGCGGTAAAACGACGATCGGCCACGCGCTGGCGCGGGCGCGCAATTACCAGTTTACCGATACCGATCATGCCCTGCAGGCGCTTGAGCAGCGTACGGTCGCGACGATCGTCGAGCAGGAGGGCTGGGATCGCTTTCGTGAGCTGGAATCGCAGGCGCTAAAAGCGGTCACCCGCCCGGAAGCGGTTATTGCGACCGGCGGCGGCATTGTGCTCATCGAAGAGAACCGCCAGTTTATGCGTGAGAACGGCGTGGTGTTCTATCTCCAGGCCTCGGTATCTGCGCTGATTGACCGCCTTGAAGCCTATCCGAAAACCGAACAGCGTCCGACGCTAACCGGCAAACCGATCCGCGATGAGGTTGGCGAAGTGCTGGCCCAAAGAGAGGCGCTGTACCGGGCAACCGCGCACCATATTATCGATGCGACCGCCGAGCCGGATGAGGTGGTCGGGCGGATCGTGGCGACGCTGCAGAGCGCCTGTGCGGTTGATAATTAACCCTTCAGGATGGCGAAAGCGCCGCCTGCTGGCGGGTAACGGAGCGAGTTCGGACTTTAACTGGGGCAAACGGAGCGCGGCTATCTATACTTTATGGCTC
>NZ_JAQGFU010000360.1:0-2190 GCF_030078455.1 Klebsiella sp. Ech2A
GGAGATGTGTATAAGGGCCAGCCTCGCATCCGCAGGTGGCAAAGGTGAGCTTTACCGGCTCGACGGCGACCGGCAAACAGATTGCCCGCGTGGCCGCCGACCGGCTGACCCGCGTGACCCTTGAGCTGGGCGGCAAAAACCCGGCCATCGTGCTGAAAGACGCCAACCCGGAGTGGGTCATTGAAGGGCTGATGACCGGCAGCTTCCTCAATCAGGGGCAGGTGTGCGCCGCCAGCTCGCGGATCTATATCGAAGCGCCGCTGTTCGATACCCTGGTGAGCGGCTTTGAGCAGGCGGTGAAGTCGCTGCAGGTCGGCCCCGGAATGCAGGAATCAACCCACATTAACCCGGTCGTTTCCCGGGCGCACTGCGACAAGGTCGCCGCCTATCTCGATCAGGCGCGGCAGCAGAACGCCGAGCTGATTACCGGCAGCAGCGGGCCGGACGGCAAGGGCTACTACATTGCGCCAACCCTGGTGATTAACCCCGATGCCGGGCTGCGGCTCAGCAGAGAGGAGGTCTTTGGTCCGGTAGTGAACCTGGTGCGCGTCGCCGATGGCGAAGAGGCGCTGCGTCTTGCCAACGACAGCGATTTTGGCCTGACGGCCAGCGTGTGGACCGGCGATTTGAGCCAGGCGCTGAGCTACACCGAGCGCCTGCAGGCGGGCACGGTATGGGTCAACAGCCATACGCTTATCGATGCCAACCTGCCGTTTGGCGGCATGAAGCAGTCCGGTACCGGGCGCGACTTCGGCCCGGACTGGCTGGACGACTGGTGTGAAACCAAATCGGTCTGCGTGCGCTATTAACCGCTGATCCGGCGCCTGAGGTTCGACCGCTTACCCCGGCCGCGAATTTCGGGCGCCGCACTGCGTAACTATTCCCTCTGATCCACTTCTTTTCCGATGCCCCGGCTCGGTAGCCGTCTGCTATTTTTAATTTGTCAAACATCCCCTTTTAATGCGGCCTGTCGATGAGGTTCATATGAACTTACTGGTCTTTTGTGACGGAACCTGGAATACCCCCCAGCAGCTTGATGATGGCAAACCCGCGCCGACGAACGTGGTCAAACTGCGCAACGCCGTGACGGAAAATAGCGGCCAGCGCGTCTATTATCACCCCGGCGTCGGCACCGACGGCGGCGTTGTCGATCGTTATATTGGCGGTGGCATAGGCGACGGTCTGGATAAAAATATTATTAGCGCCTATTACTGGCTCGCTACCAACTATCGACCCGGCGATAAAATATGGCTATTTGGCTTTAGCCGCGGGGCCTATACGGTGAGAAGCCTTGGCGGAATGATCTCGCGCTGCGGTTTATTAAATGCCGGCGGAGCCGGAACCGGCGACGATAAAGTCTGGGAGGACATCAACGCGCTGTTCAGCCTTTACCGCCAGCCGGCGGCCAGCGCTCCGGCGGTGATAGCCAGCGTCGGGCGGCCTTTCTATGAGGTCGCCACGGGAAATCCCACCAAAGAGAGCGTGCCGATCTATTTTATTGGCGTCTGGGAAACGGTGGGGTCGCTGGGGATCCCTGACGACCTGGCCTTAGCCAACCTGCTGGACGACCCGAAAAAGTATGCGTTCCACGATACCTCCTTGAGCCCGATCGTCAAGAACGCCCGCCACGCGCTGGCGCTGGACGAGCAGCGGCAAAGCTTTATCCCGACGCTGTGGGATAACGTGGCGGCAAACCCGCGGGTGAAGCAGCGCTGGTTCGTCGGCGTGCACTCCGACGTTGGCGGCGGCTACGCGCAGTGCGGACTATCGGATATCCCCCTGCGGTGGATGATGTGCGAAGCGCGCGATCTCGGCCTTGAGCTGCATCCGGATATCGCTACCCAGCTCAAGCCTGACCCCCAGTCTCTGCTGCACGATTCGGTGACCGGGGTGTTTAAGCTGCTGCACACCTGCCCGCGCGGGGTGCCGCAGATTGTGGCGGGCAGCGCCGACGTTGATAACAGCGTCCTGCAGCGTCAAAGCCAGCCGTCGCTGCTCCACGGCGGCTACCGGCGCCTCAGGGCGCTGACGCCAGAGCATCCGGTAACGTTCGACGTCTTTTCTCGTGAGCGCTGGAATGAAACCGGGGTTTGGCTGGAGGCGGGCGTCGAGTACCGGTTCAGCGCCTCGGGAAAATGGATGGACAGCTCGATTCCCTGCGATGCCGACGGCACCGCGGACGGGAAGTTT
>NZ_JAQGFU010000361.1:0-2188 GCF_030078455.1 Klebsiella sp. Ech2A
GCCGAGGCGCGGCGTGAGCTTGCCGGTGATCCCGCGGATCCAGCCGCCTTGCCACTCCTCCTGGTCTTCCCAGTTTTTCGGATAGCCGATGCCGGGCTTGGTTTCGACGTTGTTAAACCACGCGTACTCCATGCCTTCGCGCCCGGTCCAGACGTTCTTACAGGTGACCGAACAGGTATGACAGCCAATGCATTTGTCGAGGTTCAGCACCATCCCGACCTGTGAGCGTATTTTCATTTTTTCGCCTCCTGTACCCGATCGCGACCTTCGTCATCCAGCCAGTTAATGTTTTTCATTTTGCGAATCATGATGAACTCATCGCGGTTAGAGCCGACGGTGCCGTAGTAGTTAAAGCCGTAGGCCAGCTGCGCGTAGCCGCCGATCATATGGGTCGGTTTCGGGCAGATACGGGTGACGGAGTTATGGATCCCGCCGCGCCGTCCGGTGACTTCAGAGCCCGGAATGTTCATGATTCGCTCCTGGGCGTGGTACATCATGGTCATTCCGGGCGGCACGCGCTGGCTGACCACCGCGCGGGCGGTGAGGGCGCCGTTGGCGTTGAACGCCTCAATCCAGTCGTTATCCTCAATTCCCAGCTCCTTAGCGTCGGCTTCGCTGAGCCAGACGATCGGCCCGCCGCGCGACAGGGTCAGCATCAGCAGGTTTTCGCTGTAGGTGGAGTGGATTCCCCATTTCTGGTGCGGCGTCAGGAAATTCAGCGCTTTTTCCGGGAAGCCGTTGGGCGGGATCTCCTTCATATGGCTGACGCTGCGGGTATCTATCGGCGGTCGATAGACCACCAGGCTTTCGCCAAAGGCGCGCATCCACGGGTGATCCTGATAGAGCTGCTGGCGGCCGGAAAGCGTGCGCCACGGGATCAGCTCATGCACGTTGGTATAGCCGGCGTTGTACGACACGTGCTCGCTCTCAAGGCCGGACCAGGTGGGGCTGGAGATGATTTTGCGCGGCTGGGCCTGGATATCGCGAAAGCGGATCTTCTCATCCTCTTTGTTGAGCGCCAGGTGGGTGTGATCGCGCCCGGTAAACTCGCCGAGTGAGTGCCAGGCCTTCACCGCCACCTGACCGTTGGTCTCTGGCGCCAGGCTGAGGATCACCTCGCTGGCGTCAATCGCGCTGTCGATGCGCGGACGTCCTTTGGCCGGGCCGTCGAGCTTGACGTAGTTCAGCTTGCCGAGGAAATTAACCTCATCCTGGGTATTCCACGAAATCCCCTTGCTGCCGTTGCCCAGCTTGTCGAGCAGCGGGCCAAGGGAGGTGAAGCGCTCCCAGGTCGCCGGGTAGTCGCGCTCAACCACCGCGATGGTCGGGGCGGTTTTCCCGGGGATAAGATCGCACTCGCCCTTGTGCCAGTCGAAGACGTCAAAGGGCTGCGACAGCTCCCCCGGGGAGTCGTGCTGCAGCGGCAGTAGCACTACGTCGGTCTCTTTATCAAGATGGCCGACGCAGACCTCGGAGAAGGCTTTAGCGATATCTTTGTAGATTTCCCAGTCGCTTTTCGCATCCCAGGCCGGGTCAACGGCGGCGGAGAGCGGATGGATAAACGGATGCATGTCCGAGGTATTCATATCGTCTTTTTCATACCAGGTGGCGGTCGGCAGGACGATATCGGAGAACAGACAGGTGCTCGACATGCGAAAATCGAGGGTCACCAGCAGGTCGAGCTTGCCCTCAATGGCGGCGGTCTGCCACTCCACCTCTTCCGGCTTCACCTCGTCCGTTGCCCCCAGCTCATCGCCCTGAATACCGCTGTCGGTACCCAGCAGGTATTTGAGCATGTACTCGTGGCCTTTCCCGGACGAGCCCAGCAGGTTGGAGCGCCAGATAAACATATTTCGCGGATGGTTTTTGCCGTTATCCGGCTGCTCGCAGGCAAAGCGGATATCGCCGGACTTCAGCGCCCGGGCGGTGAAGTCGGCGGGAGAGAGTCCGGCGGAATCGGCCTGCTGCTTGATGGTCAGCGGGTTGACGCTCAGCTGCGGCGCCGACGGCAGCCAGCCCATGCGCTCGGCGCGGACGTTAAAATCAATCAGGTGGCCGCTAAAGCGGCTGGCGTCGGCCAGCGGCGACAGTAGCTCCTGGGCGGTGAGCTTTTCAAAACGCCACTGGCTGGAGTGGTTGTAGAAATAAGAGGTGCTGTTCATCTGGCGCGGCGGGCGGTTCCAGTCCG
>NZ_JAQGFU010000362.1:0-2188 GCF_030078455.1 Klebsiella sp. Ech2A
CTCGCCGCCGACGGTAAGGTGCATATTCCGCTGGCGCAGGTGCGCGACGGCAAGCTGCATCGCTTCGTGTGGATAGCGGACGACGGTAAAGCGGTGCGCTTTTTTGTGATCAACCGCTATCCCGACAAGCTACGCCTCGGCGTGGTGTTTGACGCCTGCCTGCTGTGCGGCGATCAGGGGTACGTGATGGAAGGTAACCAGGTCATTTGCGTCGCCTGTGGGGTGCACATTTTTATTCCGTCGATTGGCAAACCCGGCGGCTGTAACCCGGTGCCGATCGACGGCTGGCGCAACGATGAAACCGAGCTGACGATCCCCGGCAGCGCGCTGGCGACGGGAGTGAACTACTTCTCGACGGTGCTGACCATCAAGGTTACCGACCCGGTGGATGGCTCAAGCCTGACCAATACCGCGGCCGAATTTAAATACAGCTATGGCGGTAAGACCTGGTTCTTCGCCTCCGAAGCCAACTATGACCGTTTTCGCCAGGCGCCGGAGCAGTTCGTTGCCGACGCGGTGAAGGAGGAGTAGCGATGCTGTGGCGAATGATCTACCGCTCATGGGGGCGCAACCTGCGGCGCAAGGCGCTGGCGGTGCTGACCGTTTTTCTCGCCGCCAGCCTGATTTCGGCCCTGCTGGCGGTCTCTATCGACATCGGCGACAAGATGTCGCGCGAGCTGAAGTCCTACGGCGCCAATATCCTGATTGAGCCTGCGGGGCAGGCCGCGCTGCCGGCGCTGTTCAGCGAGCAAAGCAACCCGCTGGCCAGCGATGACTTCCTCGATGAGTCCGAGCTGCCCAATATTAAAGATATCTTCTGGCGCAACAATATCGTCGGCTTCGCCCCGATGCTCGGCGGCGAGGCGCAGGTTAACGGTCACGATGTCCCGCTGCTGGGGACCTTCTTCAGCCAGCCGGTGGCGATACCGGACGAAGAGGGATATGAAACCGGACAGCGCACGGTCAGCCCCTACTGGCAGGTCGTCGGAGAGTGGCCGCAGGAGCCGCCGGGGCCGCTGCCGCAGACCCTGGTCGGCCACGCGCTGGCGCGCAGCACCGGCTGGAAGCCGGGCGACCGCCTGACGCTGCGGACCGCGGAGCGCGATCTAACCGTCGAGGTGAGCGGCATTTTATCCAGCGGCGGCGATGAAGATAAGCAGCTGGTGATGCCGCTGGCCGTGGTTCAGCGGCTGCTGGGCCTGCCGGGGAAAGTGCAGGCGATCCGCGTGTCGGCGCTGACGGTGCCGGAGAACGAGCTCTCGCGCCGGGCGCGCGAGAATCTCGAGGCGCTGAATGCCGAGGAGTACGACCTGTGGGACGGCACGGCCTACGTCTCTTCCATTGCCCATCAGCTGGAGGAGGCGATCTCCGGCGCTCAGGTGCGGCCGGTGTGGCAGGTTGCCGCCTCGGAAGGGGTGGTTATCGATAAAATTCAGCTGCTGATGGCGGTGGTGACTCTGGCGGCGCTGGCCGCCGCCGCGATGGGGATCGCCTCGCTGATGACCAGCACCATCATGGAGCGGGCGAAGGAGATCGGCCTGATGAAAGCGCTCGGCGCGCGGCAGTGGCAAATCCTGCTGCTGTTCTACCTCGAGGCGGCGCTCGGCGGCCTCGCGGGCGGGGCGCTTGGCTGCATGGCGGGATGGGGGCTGGCTAAGGTGATTGGCCTGATGCTGTTCGCCACGCCGCTTAATTTTGCCTGGGTGGTGGTTCCCTGCGTGCTGGTGATTGCGGTGCTGATTGCGTTAATCGGCACCTGGTTCCCGGCGCGGCGCATCGCCCGTCTTTATCCCGTGGAGGTGCTGTATGGCCGCTAAGCGCGACATGCTGTGGCTGCTGGTGCGGCGGGCGCTGCGCCTGCGCCTGCAGCGGGTGAGCGTGGTGTTTGCCGCGCTGGCGGTGGGGGCGACCATCGTCACGGCGCTCTCCGCCGTGTGGTTCGACATTAACAGTAAAATGAGCGAAGAGCTGCGCACCTTCGGCGCCAACTTCTATATTGGCCCCGGGCACGGTACCAGCATGCCGCAGCCCGAGCTGCAGGCGATCCTCGACGGCGCGCCGCCGGGGCTGAGCCACGGCGCCAGCCCGTGGCTGTACGGCACCGCGCGCACTGAGCTGGAAAAGGTGGTGATGGTCGGCGTGTGGTTCGAATCGCTGCAAAAGCTGGTGCCCTACTGGCAGGGGAGCG
>NZ_JAQGFU010000363.1:0-2187 GCF_030078455.1 Klebsiella sp. Ech2A
CCCTGAAGGCGCTGGCGGCGTTATCGGAGTGGCGCAGCAGCCCCAGCGCCTTCAGGGAGATCACCGGAAAAACGCAGGGCATAAAGTTGAGAATAATGCCGCCAATAAAGGCGGCCAGCATCGCGGTTAACATCGCTGGCCTCTTTACTTAATGGGTTTGCGGATGAGAAGCATCGTACTGCTTAACGGCAGCGAGCGTCTTCTCGATATGTGCATCCGGGTTTCTATCAGTGTAACTCAGCAGGATGTTGCCATCCGGCGCAATCACGTACGAGGTGCGATCGGAGAGCGTTTTACCTTTCATCTCCATCAGCGTCTGGTACTGGGCGGCGACTTTGGCGCCCGGATCCGCCGCGACGGCGAACTTATCCCGGCACTCCAGCCTGGAGAAGTCGCTGACCTGGTCGGTATTCCCCGCGGTTACGCCAACCACGGTGGCCCCCATTTTAGTGAAGCTGTCGGTGGCTTCAGCAAAGTCATGAGCTTCAATGGTGCAGCCGGCGCTAAAGGCCGCCGGGAAGAAATAGAGCACCACCGGCCCTTTTTGCAGCGCCTGCTGCAGGGAGAAGGTCATCGGCTTGCCGGCAAGCGCGCCCTGCAGCTTAAAATCCGGGGCTTTCGCGCCCACGGGCAGCGCCGCGCTGGCGCTGAACGCGGTGGCGGAGAGGCCGAGGGCGGCGGTGACGGTCAGGGTACGGATGAGGTTTTTGATGCGTGTCATTATCTGCTCCTGCGATTTGGGGGAGTGCCGGTTTGGCCAAACTCATTCATCTCAGCTATTCAGTTCGCCGCAGCGCAGGAAAAAGTTGCGCGCAGGTGAAAAAAAAGTGCGCCCGGCTCATCGCGCGACGCACGGGGCCGAGGAGGTGAAGAGAAAGCGCCTGCGAAACGGGTTCCGCAGGCGGCAGAGGTTAATTTCCCCAGCGGCTCTGCAGATAGTTGACGGCCTGGCGGGTCTGGGGCTGGTTGAGATTGTTTTCGCGGAACAGAATGGTGCCCTGAATTTCGGGGATCGCATCGTTGAGGTCGAGCTGCTTTTTCAGCTCCGGCACGCCGCCGTTAACCATCCAGTCGGGTTCATTTTTTGACGGCTCGCCGACTTTGTAGAGCGCCACGCCGATATAGAGTCGGGTATGGGTTGGCTTGACGACCTCCGCCCACCATTTCGCCAGCACGTCGTAGCGGGCGGCGTCGCGCGCAAACGGCCAGTAGAGCTGAGGCGCGATATAGTCGAGCAGCCCCTGCTGCACCCAGCGGCGGGTGTCGGCGTAGGACTCATCGTAGGCCGCCGCGCCGCGGGTGTCTGAGCCGGCGGGATCGTGGGAAAGATTGCGCCACACGCCGGCCGGGCTGACGCCAAACTCTACGCTGGGGTTAATCTGCTTGATGGTGCGCGACACCTGCTCAATCAGCTGTTGGGTATTGTGCCGGCGCCAGTCCGCCTTGCTGGCAAACCCCTGACCATACTGCCGGAAGGTTTGACTATCGTTAAGGGCCGAGCCCGCCGTTTCGGTATAGAAATAGTCGTCAAACTGCACCCCGTCGACCGGATAGTGCTCGACGACTTCGGCGACGATACGGGTTATCCAGTCGCGAGCCTCAGGAATACCCGGGTCGAGAACAAAGCGGTCGCTGGCGGTGCGGATCCAGTCGCGGTGCAGGACAAAGACGCTGGCCGGGCTTTGCGACTGCGTGCGGTTGAGCTCGGCGACGGTTTTCGGCCGGGTGTTCACCGACACGCGGTAGGGGTTAAACCAGGCGTGAACCCGCATCCCGCGCCTGTGCGCCTCATCGAGCATAAACTGCAGCGGATCGTAGCCCGGGTCTTCGCCAATGGCGCCGGTCAGCATATCTGACCAGGGTAAAATCTTTGACGGCCACAGCGCGGTGCCGTCGGGTTTGACCTGAAAGAACACGGTGTTAATCCCGAGGCGCTGCAGATTATCGAGCTTGGCGATCAGCGCCACCTTCTGCTGGCTAATCCGGCTCTCCGGGCTGCTGGCAATGATCGAGCCCACCGGCGGCCAGTCGAGGCGCGAGACCGTAGTCAGCCAGACGCCGCGTACCGGCTCGTGCGGTTTCGGCAGCGCCGCCTGCTTAACCGCCGGCGGCAGCGGCGTCACCAGCGAGCGGGGCGGCTGGCGGCTGCAGCTGGCGAGGGTAAAGGCGGGCGCCACCGCCGCGGCG
>NZ_JAQGFU010000364.1:0-2185 GCF_030078455.1 Klebsiella sp. Ech2A
CGGCTGAGTCGTGGAACGGCGGGTTGCACAGCGTCGCGTCAAAGCATTCGTTTTTATGGATCACGCCGGTAAAGATCGCCGTGGCGTCTTTTTGACGACGCAGGCGAATCTGGCGGCTCATTCCCGGGTTGCCGGCGATAATGGCCTGCGCGCTGGAGATCGCCTCCTGGCTGATTTCACTGCCGGTAAAACGCCAGCCGTACTCATGTGCGCCGATCAGCGGGTAGATACAGTTTGCGCCGGTGCCGACGTCGAGAATGCTCGCGTTCTCGGGAATAGTGCCGGTATCCAGCGCCAGCAGGTCGGCGAGATGGTGGATATAATCCGCCCTTCCCGGCACCGGCGGACACAGGAAACCATCCGGAATATCCCAGTGTTTCACCGCGTAAAAGTGCGCCAGCAGCGCCTTATTCAGCGCCTTCACCGCGAGTGGGTTGGCAAAGTCAACGGTCTGCTCGCCCGCCGGGTTCAGGGTGATAAAACCCTCGAGCTCGGGGTGAGCCAGGCAGAGCTCGGGCAAATCATAGCGTTGATGGTGACGGTTACGCGGGTGTAACCCCGGTTTCTGGGCTTTCATGGCAATCTCCTTTGAACAGCCGCGTAAGATACCCGTTGACGGCGGCGCGGTAAATAAGGGAGTCTGGATATCTCCTCTTCGGTTACGGATATTCTATGTATTTCTATCAACCTTCTCAGGGACACGGTCTGCCGCACGACCCGCTTAACGCCATTATCGGGCCGCGCCCGATCGGCTGGATCGCCTCGCTGGATGCGGCAGGACAGCGCAATCTCGCGCCCTACAGTTTCTTTAACTGCTTCAACTATCGGCCACCAATTATCGGCTTTGCCAGCAGCGGTTGGAAGGATAGCGTACAGAATATTGTCGAAACGAAAGAGTTTGTCTGGAACCTGGCGACCCGCCCGCTGGCCGAAGCCATGAACGAGACTTCTGCCAGCCTCCCGCGCCACGAAGATGAATTCACTCGCGCCGGGCTGACCGCCGCCGCCAGCCGGATCGTCGCCGCCCCGCGGGTGGCGGAAAGCCCGGTGAACTTTGAGTGTCGCCTCTCGCAGTGCATCCGCCTGACCGCCGCCGACGGCACCCCCGTCGACAGCTGGCTGGTACTTGGCGAGGTTGTCGCGGTCCATATCGACGAGTCGCTGCTGGAAGAGGGTGTCTATCAGACCGCCAAAGCCCAGCCGATCCTGCGCGCCGGTGGCCCGAGCGCCTACTACGGTATTGATGAAAGCCAGCGGTTTGATCTGATCCGCCCCGACGCCCGCTAGCGCCATCTCAGCGCTGGCTCGCCGTTCGTTCGCCACGACGTTATTCGCGCGGGCGAGCGGCGTTTGCGCAAAAAAATCGTTGTTTAGCCTCAATTTTTTATCCTGATTATCCTGCGGCAAAAGCCTAAACTTAGAGTATGTCCCATGCCGTTAATGAGGATATGCTCATGAGAAGATCTCTGCTGCTACTCGCGACTGTCGCCCTTGCCGCCGCCTCCTTTACTGCCCAGCCCGCAGCCCCCCTCTCCGCTCCCGCCGACACCGGCCCGCTGCGGCCTTCAGGCACCGTCTCCGCCTCCGGCGCCAGCAATCTTGACGATCTGCAGGCCCAGCTGGCGCAAAAAGCGCATCAGCAGGGGGCGATAGCCTGGCGAATCAACTCTGCCGGCGGCACAAACAGGATGGCAGGCACCGCCATCATCTATAAATAACCCCCCGACGGCCCGGGCAGGAAGCGGACTTCCCACCGCTTTGGCCCGCGTTCGCCCTGTTCTCTGCTGACAAAATCGGTTTATGTAGAAAAAATGTAGCGAATGTAAATAAATGTATTTATTTTTTTATAAATGAGTGATAGAAAATCTGCCGTTGTTTGATAATGCTTATCACAATCATTATCAAAAGCATTGTTGTTGTAACAAACACCTGCAGTGGTCGGGGGCACGGCATCGCTTTGCCTGCGGTCTTAATGGCTCAAATTAAAACTATAAGTTGCTCATTGAAATGGATAAAAAACATAATTTACCGTTCAGCAGTTTTGGCTCGCTGACGATCTTTACCGGCCTGTGTCTGAGCCTGTCGCCGACAGGCCAGGTGCTGGCAGCCGATAGCACTGAAAAAAACGGCGGTGAAACGCTGGTGGTAGAGGCGCAGGCGCCCTCGCTGTATGCCCCAACCCCTG